>CAMGFM010000238.1 GCA_946055365.1 uncultured Prevotella sp.
TTTGGAGCAGGTAAAAAGCCGATTTTGCAGCCAGCGGTCAGCGTGTGCCTGATGTGACACGCTTTTATGCTGTATTATAGTTATATATATAAATAATGTATAGGGCGCAGCAGGCTTGCTGTTTCGCCGCAGTGAAAAACATAGAGGACAGAAGAAGTGGTATTGAAGAAAGACATAAAGGTCAAGCTCTACTATTCCATAAAGGAGGTGGCAGCCATGTTTGACGTAAAGGAAAGCACGCTGAGGTTTTGGGAATCGGAGTTTCCGCATCTCAAGCCCAAGACCGTTGGCAGCAACGTGAGACAATACACCGAGAAAGACATAGAACAGATAAGGGTCATCTATAATCTCGTGAAGGTGAGGGGCTTCAAAATATCCGCGGCAAGGAGGATGATGAGCCGCAACCGCTCGGGCGTGGACAAAAACGCGGAGATACTCGAAACGTTGCTCTCCGTGCGCGAGGAGCTAAAGGACATAAAAAGGCGTATAGACTCGCTCGTGTGAGCCGCAACCGTCGTCACGCCACCCGACAAGGGCGCATGGCGAGACCGCACGGCACTCACATCTGCCATTATTGACGGTGAGGATTAATGTAACCCACCATACTGGAAATTTAAATAACTACTAATAACACACATAATGTTTATGAGAAAATCTATCATCATGGCGTTTTCGGCCTTGTTGTCACTAACCTCACAGGCGCAGACTGTGGCGACAATGCAGGATCTTAACCCCGAACAAAAGTCAATGGCTCTCAGCCTGAAGCTCACAGGACAGCTCACGGTTACGGGCAACAGCGACTACAGGCAGCTGAGAGACTTGTGCTTTCAGCTACATACGCTTGACCTGAGCGAGGCGCAGAGCAGGGAGATACCCAAGAACGCCTTTCACTCGCGTCACCGCCTGACGACTGTCGTCCTGCCGCAGTGTCTGGAGTCAATAGGCACTCAGGCTTTCTTTGCGTGTGACGGGCTGCGTGAGATAACCATCCCCTCAACAGTGAAGTCCATCGGCGACGCTGCCTTTTCTGGCTGTAAGGCTGTGGAAACGCTCACTATCGAAGGCTCGCCAAGCATCGGCGACTATGCCTTCGCGCGTCTTGAGGCATTGCAGACGGTCAGGGTCAATGCAGTGAATCCGCCTGCCGCGACACCCAACAGCTTTTATGGCATAGACCGCAGCAAGGTGAGGCTCGTCGTGCCTGCCGGTGCAGAAAAGGCATATAGCAAGGCTGAGGGCTGGAGCCTGTTTTATAAGGACGCAAAGCCAGAGGCGGAGACTTGCGACCCCACTGCCTGTCTCACTCCCGCGCCTCTTGCGCTCAAGGTGTTGAGGTCTAAGCCCATAAAAGTAAAGACTTCATGGGCGATAGAGGCCGACCCGTCGCTCGACAACGAGGCAGAACGGGCAATGGAAGTGCTGCAAAACCGCATGGGCATGATTGTACACAGCCGTCAGAGGGGCTTGCGCCTCAAGCTGCACATCGACACGGCTCTCGAGGACGACGAGGCTTACACCCTGAGAGTGGACAACGAGGGTGCCGTGATTGCGGGCAAGACTCCTAAAGGGGTGTTCTATGGCATAATGACGCTCGATCAGCTGCTCCGTGGCAGTGGAAAAAACATTTGTGTTGACGCTTTGCCGCAGCTGGCGATAACCGACAAGCCGCGCACGCATGTCAGGGAACTCATGGTGGACCCTGCGCGCATCTTCATACCGTTTGACGAGCTTAAGGCTTTTGTGCCTGAGATGGCGAGATATAAGCTCAATGCACTGCATCTGCACTTGGTGGACGACCAGTCATGGCGCATTGAGATAAAGAGTTATCCGCAACTCACGCAACAGGCGTCGTCACGATGGGGGCAAGATGACATGCTCATGCCCATAGAGGGCTATTACACGCAGGAGCAGATGAGAGAACTGGTGGCCTATGCCGCCAAATATCATGTGGATATAGTGCCTGAGATAGAAATGCCTGGACACGAGGTGGCTGCCATAAGCGTCTTTCCCGAACTCACGTGCGGCGCACGCAAGGTGCCAGTGCGCACCACTTGTGGCGTGAGCAACCAGTTGCTGTGTCCCGGAAACGACTTTACCTATGAGTTTCTCGGCAATGTGATGAGGGAGATAGCCGACATCTTCCCCTCGCCTTACATACATCTCGGGGGCGACGAGGCTGGCAACCCGCCGCTTGACTGCTGGACCGACTGCGACAAGTGCAAGGCTCTGAAGAGAAAACTCGGCATTGAGGGCGACTCGCGCGCCGACAACTGGCGATTGCAGGCCTATCTCTTTGACCGTATGATAAGTCTGCTCAAGGAAAAGTATCACAAGACACCCATGTTCTGGTATGAACCCGACTTCAAGGAGATACAGCCGGGATGCGTGACCTTTGCTTGGCGTGACGGAGAGACGCAGCTGGCCATAGAGACTGCCGTGCGCAACGGTGCGCGCATCATGCTCTGCCCGGGCGAACACTGCTATTATGACTATCCCATGGACAAGGGCGACATGCCAGAGGTCAACTGGGGTATGCCAGTCACGTCATTGCGCTCTGCCTACTCGCTTGACCCGTCATGGGGCAACGGCCCAGACTTTGAACGCAACAATCTTTTCGGAGTGGCAGGCACACTGTGGAGCGAGTGTATCAACTCTCCCGAGCGAGTGTATTATCAGGCCTATCCGCGTGCGATAGCCTTGGCCGAGGTGGGATGGAGCGCGGCGGAACACCGCTCGTGGGATAGCTTCATCATAAGGCTCAAGGCCAATCTGCGCGACATGATGCGCAGGGGCATAACGTTCTCCATGGAGTTGGAGGGTGGCAAGTAGGGATGTCGGCGGCCGCAATGACAATAGGCGGCTGTGGCGTTTTTTGCTGGCGTTACCTATTATAATATATGGTGGTGTCACCTTATTATATATGTACTATATATATTATATATGTGTGCTGCCTTTATTATATAATGTGTTGCCTATATTGAT
>CAMGFM010000239.1 GCA_946055365.1 uncultured Prevotella sp.
AAGGTCTTGAGAGAAATATGTGTCCGAGATAATCACGCTACACACAGACACGCCCAACAGAAAGGCCGTGCCACACGCACCCCAAAAACAGACACGCCCCAACGGAAAGGCCGTGCCACACGCGCAAAAGAGCAAGTCCGACAAAAAGGGCAACCCTCTTTCCCCGTTCAATAAGAGAATTCATATAAGTCAACACCTCAAAAAAAGAAACATCACAAGCCATGACAGCAAACAAGAACAACACACCGCCAGTACATGACAGCACCCCGTCGCCAGAAGCAGGCATCCCCTCAAAAGCCGACGCCCCAAGGAGGATGAGACACCTCATCGTGGGCGGCGTGGCAGGCGGCGCGACAGCCGCCGCGCGCATACGCCGTCTTACAGAAGACGCAGAGATAATACTGTTTGAGAAAGGCAGACACATCTCCTACGCCAACTGCGGCCTGCCCTACTACATCGGCGGTGTCATCACAGAGCGCGACCGCCTGTTCGTGCAGACCCCCGAGACATTCGGCAGACGCTTTAACATCGACGTGCGTGTGCAGAGCGAGGTGACGGCCATTGACACCGCCGCCCGAAAGGTCACCGTGCGCACCGCCGACGGCCGCCAGTATGAAGAGACCTACGATCGTCTGTTGCTCTCGCCGGGCGCGTCGCCCGTGGTGCCGCCACTTCCATGCATCGACAGCAAAGGCATCTTCACGCTGAGGAACGTCGCCGACACCGACACCATCAAGGCCCACATGTCGAGCCACACGGTGAGACATGCGGTCATCGTGGGCGGAGGCTTCATCGGTCTGGAGATGGCAGAAAACCTGCAACACGCAGGCGCGGAGGTGGCAGTGGTGGAAATGGCGCAGCAGGTGATGGCACCCTTAGACTATTCCATGGCCTCCCTCGTGCATGAGCACCTGCGCCAGCACGGCGTGCAGATCTATCTCGGCCATGCCGTGGAGAGTTTCTCTCACGACGGCGGCACACTGAAAGTGCGCCTCAAGTCTGGCCTCACCCTCACCACCGACATGGTGATACTGAGCATCGGCGTAAGGCCCGAGACATCGCTTGCCTCAAACTCGGGTCTTGCCATAGGCGAGGCGCGCGGCATAAAGGTCAACGAATACTTGCAGACCTCCGACAGCAACATCTACGCCGTGGGCGATGCCATAGAATATGAGCATCCGCTCACGGGCAAGCCGTGGCTCAACTACCTCGCGGGCCCCGCCAACCGTCAGGCGCGCATAGCGGCAGACAACATGGTGCTGGGCAACAGCGTGAGCTATGAGGGAGCGATAGGCACTGCCATAGCAAAGGTGTTTGACCTCACCGTAGCCACCACGGGCCTGCCCGAGAAGAGGCTACAGCAGATGCACATGCCCTGTCTCTCCGCCACCATCCACAGCGGCTCTCACGCCGGCTACTACCCCGGCAGTCTCCAGACCGACATCAAGATCACGTTCTCGCCCGCCGACGGCAAGCTCCTCGGCGCGCAGATAGTGGGCTATGACGGCGTAGACACACGCATCGACCAGCTTGCCCTCGCCATAAAGCGCGGCGCGATGGTTGAAGATCTCACGCGCATAGAACACGCCTATGCCCCGCCCTACTCCTCTGCCAAAGACCCCGTGGCCATAGCGGGCTATGTGGCGTGCAACATTCTCTGCGGCAGGATGCAGCCGCTCTACTGGCGCGAGCTGCACGAGGCAGACACCTCCAAGGTGACGCTCATCGACGTGCGCACGCCCGACGAGTTTGCGCTCGGCACCATTGACGGCGCGGTCAACATCCCGCTTGACGACATGAGGGAGCGCATGGCAGAGATTCCGCAAGACCGTCCCGTGTGGCTGTTCTGCGGCGTGGGGCTGCGTGGATACCTTGCCTCAAACATTCTCAAGGGCAATGGCTACCGTGACGTGCGCAACCTCATTGGCGGACTGAAGACCTACCGCGCGGCAACGGCACACAACGACACTCCCAAGCCTCATGACAACAGCAACACACCCAATGCCAACAGCCACACGCCACATGACGACAGCACCATGCCCCACCACCGCGACACCGTGAGCCATGACACAAGCGGCGGCGCGCCATGCAGAGCCACGATAAAGGTTGACGCTTGCGGCATACAGTGTCCCGGCCCCATACTCAAGCTCAAGCAGGCCATGGAAAGCCTCGCCACAGGAGAGACGCTTGAGGTACACGCCACCGACGCAGGCTTCCCACGCGACGCGGAGGCGTGGTGCCGCTCCACGGGCAACACTTTTGTGGGCATACACTCTGAGGGCGGCACTCACACGGTGCTTATACAAAAGGGCGCAAGCCACGCCACGCCTGCCACAACGGCTCAGACGGGCGCGGAGGGCAAGACCCTCATTCTTTTCAGCGACGACCTCGACAAGGTTCTCGCCACCTTTGTACTCGCCAACGGCGCGGCGGCAACGGGCAAGAGGGTCAGCATCTTCTTCACGTTCTGGGGTCTCAACGCCATAAAGAAGACCCACAAGCCCAAGGTGCGCAAAGACATCTTCGGGCGCATGTTCTCATGGATGCTGCCCTCCGACTCTACGCGGCTCTCACTGTCAAAGATGAACATGATGGGCATCGGGGCGCGCATGATGAGGCACATCATGACACAAAAGGGCGTTGACTCGCTCGAGACACTGCGCCAGCAGGCCATAGACAACGGCGTGGAGTTCATAGCTTGTCAGATGTCTATGGACGTGATGGGCGTGAGACGCGAGGAGCTGCTCGACAACGTGACCGTGGGCGGCGTGGCATCCTACATGGGGCGTGCCGAGCAGTCAAATGTCAACCTCTTTATTTGAGACTGCACTATTCACCACAACGCAAGTTGACATAAAAAAAAGCCAAATCGGTCATTCCAACGTTTATAGCCTTTGTCACCATAACGCCAATGACCGATTTGGTATATATATAATAATGTGTGACACATAGCAACACAACCATGCCT
>CAMGFM010000240.1 GCA_946055365.1 uncultured Prevotella sp.
TACATATATATACTCGGGATTGGTGACTGTGCCAGGACACCAGTTGGAACGGCTGAGGTCGGAAGAGCTGAGACCGTTGGAGAAATTGCCCGAGCAGGGGTTCCAGTTGCGGTAGGTGCCGCAGTCGTCACGCCACGGTATGAAGCTGATGACCTTGTTGCCGTCCACATAGATGGTGTTCACCTTCTGGTTGAACTCGTCGCCGCGTCCCCAACCGCCATGTCCTGTGGTGATATAGTAGAGTCGCGCGTCCTTGACATCCTCCTTGAGCGTGAAAGTGACCTTCAGCACGTCGTCACGCAGGAATGAGGGATATTCCTGTCCCGCCTGCTCCATGTAGTTGACGGTGTTGAATAGCGGCAACACGTGGTTTACCTTGCCCTTGTCGTTGGGATAGTACTTGAGTTTGACGCTCACCTTGTGGCCGTTCTTGTCCCAGTTGCCTATGTATGCGCCTATCCATTTCTCGCCAGTGAGCTGCTCGGCGAGTGAGGTGACCTCTGTCTTGTAAAGCACCGAGTCGCTCCACTCCTGTCCAGGCACTTTGACGCTGTTGTAGTGTCTTACGCCAACGCCTGTGAAGAAACGCATCAGTTCTACAGGCACGTCATAGTCGGGCGTGGAGATAATCGACGGATAGCTTTTGCCGCCAGAGGTGAAGGCAGGCACGCTGTTGAGATCCTTGAGCGCGTTGATGAACGACAGCTGCTTGCCCTCGGGTATCACAAACACCGAGCCTGTGCGGTCGTAGGCGTCGCCTATGGAGTGCTGCACCACCTCCACGAAGATGGAGCGGTCGTCAACGTTTTCGGGGAGCTTTACCTTCTTGAGAATGACAGTGCCTCCTGCCGCGCGATAGACTATCTCGTCGCTCATGTCGCCCTCGAGTTTCGCGCCGTTGAAGCCTATGCCCTCGTTGTCAAAGATTGGCACGGAGATGACATAGCTGTTGTTGATGGCATACTGATAGTTTGCCTCGTCGAGCATGTGGCCCCAGTCGGTGGGCAGAAGTGTCTCGGGATTTTTTATGGCGCGCAGCTCCGTGGCCTGCTGTATCATGTCCTTGTTGCGTATGACCCTCAGCACGAGTCCGTCTGGCACACCCACGCCTGCCTGAGGCGTGCCGCGGAAAGCGAGGTCGTTGGTATACCACACGTCAATGGTGTTTGAGCGCAGGATGGTGCGCACTATCTTGCAGCGGAGTCCAAGGTAGGTGTCCTCGCCAACCTCTGTAAATCCCTCGCCATACTCAAAGGGCGTGACAGAATAGACTTTCTCGCCGTTGGGCAGCTGTGCCCAGCGATAGCTGCACCGTCTGCTGTAGTCGATGTAGCTGTTTTGGATGAGTGTGCCGTCTGTGTCGTTGTCGGCAGCGGGCGTTGCGGCGGAGAGACGCATCTCGTCGCCTGTGATGCTCATGACCTTGCCGTCGTTGGGGCGCACTTCGTCCTTGTAGACTGTCTGGTAGACCACCTCTATGCCCTGCGCTTTCTTGAGCTTCTTGGCATAGTTCTGCGCCTGTGCTCCCACAAACGTGGCGATACAGAGCAGTGTAAAGCAAATCTTCTTCATTGTCTTAGGTTTTTGTTTTAGGATATGTGATTGTTGATAAATGATGTTGCTGACATGTGTGCCTCACGTGGAGGTTGGGAAAGGGTGCAGCGAAAAGCCGCGGCTTGTTGGCACGGCTGTTTATGATGTACAAAAGTAATCAAAAAATATAAGAATGTGTAAGCAAATGGCGAGAAAGACATTTGTATATTTAAAATTATGTGTAGCAAGAAGACTGATGTGACAGACAGTGGCTCCATCTTCCAGCGTCCGTTGTGGGTGACGGTGTTCGCGCTGACGGCGGCAATAGCGTGGGGATGGGCCTATCCGTTGATAAAGCTCGGCATGGATGAGTTTGGCATTGAGCCACAGATGACGGGCAGCAAGATGCTGTTTGCAGGCATAAGGTTTTGTGTGTCGGGACTGATAATACTGGGTATGGCAAAGGCCAATGGCAGGGAGTTTGCGCTGATAGAGAGGGGCGCATGGTGGTATGTGCTTGTGTTCTCGTTGCTCAACACCACGCTGCACTATGCCTTTTTCTACTTCGGACTGTCGCATAGCGAGGGCGCACGGGCGGCGATACTCAATTCGATGAGCGTGTTCACGGTGGTGATACTTGCCTGCGTGTTCTTCAAGAGTGACAGGATGACAGCACGCAAGGTCTTGGGATGTGCCGTGGGCATCGCTGGCATACTTGCGCTCAATGCTGGGGGGAAGGACAGCGGCAGCTTCACGCTGGCAGGCGACGGCATGATCGTGCTCAATGCCTTGTGCGGTGCCTTTGCGTCGCTCATGACACGAGGACTGAGCCGCAGGGTGGACGTGTTTGTTGGCACTGGCTACTCGCTGGCGGTTGGTGGCGCACTGCTGATACTGCCCGGGCTGGCATGGGGCGGCTCTCTGCCGTGTGTGACACCGTGGGGCATGGTGATACTGATGCTCCTGGTGATAATATCTACCCTCGGCTTCTCGCTATATAACAAACTGTTGAGCTGCAACCCCGTTGGCAAGGTGGCCATATACAACTCGCTCATACCCGTGGTGGGGGCTCTCAGCTCGTGTGCGTGCCTCGGAGAGACTTTCTATGTGAAGTATATCGTGGCAGGCGCACTGTCGGCGGCAGGCATATATATTATTAATGCAGGGAAATAGGCTGACGGCCATGTCAGAAAAGGCTGCTTGATGTGAGACTTGCCGTGGCTTGGTGTTGGGCGGATGTGGACTGATGCAGGTCTTTGTGTGGTTTGGTATATGGTGACTGTGGCTTAACGCAGATTAGCCTTACATCAGTTCATGATTAGAGTGGCACTTTCACTCTATCAAAGTGCCGCTTTGACATGTGAAAAACGCCACTTTATTGCAGCAGAGTGCCACTTGTGTTTGCAGTGAAAACGTCTCTGCATCTACACAT
>CAMGFM010000241.1 GCA_946055365.1 uncultured Prevotella sp.
GGTGACTGTAAACGGTCTTAGAGATAATACGGTTAAGACAGCGCAAGACAAGGACACAACCGCCCTGCATGGCATGTGCGCCTATGCCGGAGGCTTGTTCCTTGTATGACAATTACACATAAGTACATCTTATAATAACATTAAATAAAAATGAGAAAGACATTATTTTTGTTCATGCTCTGCATGTCGGCGATGACATCGCAGGCGCAAAACCTCCAGTTGCATTATGACTTTGGCAGAAGGATCTATCCTGACGAGGAGAAGACACGCCAGAACGTGACGCTCACCTTTGAGCAGTTCAAGGCAGACAAGACTGGCTCATGGTTTTGGTTTATAGACCTCGACATGTATTCTGACGGCATGAAAGGCGCATACACGGAGATTTCGCGCGAGTTTAGCCTGTGTCAGTTGCCTTGCAAGAACCACACCCTGGCTGCTCATGTAGAGTATGACGGCGGCATGACCACATTCAAGAACGGCGGCGGCACACGCTTTCAGAACGCCGCGCTTGTGGGGGCCGCTCTCAATGGACATAATGGCGACTTCTCCGCCACGTGGTCGGTTCAGGCACTCTACAAGCAATACTTCAAGTATGCCACGAGCAAGGCCTACGCCTCGTTTCAGCTCACGGGAGTGTGGGGACTGACCTTCGCAAATGGTAAGGCCACCTGCTCTGGTTTTGTAGACCTGTGGAGAGGAGAGAAAGCCAACGGTCACGGACAGCTTGTGGTGCTTGCCGAGCCGCAGCTGTGGTATAATGCGAGCAAACATGTGTCCATAGGCACGGAGGTGGAGCTGAGTAATAACTTCATTTATCCCGAAACACTCAGCGATAAGACTTTCTATGTCAACCCAACGTTGGCAGTGAAGTATAATTTCTGACCCTTATAGGGCGGACACACCCTATAAGGATGTCATGTCGGGGCGCATCGACATTATGCCAAAGGCGCAGGCACGCCGTTACAAAGGCGCGTGTGTGTTGTGACAAATGCTCATTTGCGTTATGCCAACGGAGCATTTGTGTCATGCCAAAGGAGTCGGCACAATGTCGGTGCGCCATGTCGGGAGGCATTTTGTGGGTCACGACAGTCTTGTACATGACCATGTGTGTGCATACAGACAGCCACGAGGCCTCCCGACGGCATGTCTTGACATGACAGTTTTTCTTTCCATGTGCAGGAAAGTTATTTTTACTAAATCTGACAATAAATTATTTTTGCATAGTAGACTAAAATATCAGAAAAAAAGTTTACCTTTGCACTTAAAACTGATTTATATCAATGGATAACATTAGAAATTTCTGTATCATTGCCCATATAGACCACGGCAAGTCTACCATTGCGGACAGACTGTTGGAGCGCACTCAGACTATCAAAATAACGGAGGGACAGATGCTCGACAACATGGATCTGGAACGCGAGAGAGGCATCACCATCAAGAGTCATGCCATACAGATGAGCTACAGCCACAACGGACAGGACTATACGCTCAACCTGATAGACACGCCGGGGCATGTGGATTTTTCCTATGAGGTGTCACGAAGCATAGCTGCCTGCGAGGGCGCGCTGCTTGTGGTAGATGCCACGCAGGGAGTGCAGGCGCAGACAATATCCAATCTCTATATGGCCATAGAGCATAACCTGGAGATTATACCTGTCATCAACAAGATAGACATGCCGAGTGCCATGCCCGACGAGGTGGAAGACGAGATAGTGGAACTCATAGGCTGCCGCCGTGAGGACATACTCCGTGCCTCGGGCAGGACTGGCGAGGGCATAGACGAGGTGCTTGCCGCCATTGTGGAGCGTGTGCCGCATCCGCAGGGTGACCCTTCGGCACCCTTGCAGGCTCTTATCTTTGACTCCGTGTTCAATTCGTTTCGCGGCATCATCGCCTATTTCAAGATAGAGAACGGAAGCATAAGCAAGGGCGACAAAGTGAAGTTCTTTAATACGGGCATGGAATATGACGCAGACGAGGTGGGAGTGCTGAAGATGGACATGGTGCCGCGTGAGACGCTCCGCACAGGCGAGGTGGGCTACATCATATCGGGCATAAAGGATGCCAAGGAGGTGAAAGTGGGCGACACCATCACCCACATCGCACGCCCATGCGAGAGTGCCATTGCAGGATTTCAGGAAGTGAAGCCGATGGTCTTTGCTGGTGTCTATCCCATTGACCCGAGCGACTACGAGAATCTCCGTGCCTCGCTTGAGAAACTTCAACTCAATGATGCGTCACTCACGTTCTCGCCAGAGTCGTCGGTGGCCCTCGGTTTCGGATTCCGTTGCGGCTTTCTCGGACTGCTGCACATGGAGATAGTGCAGGAGCGTCTTGACCGCGAGTTTAATATGGACGTTATTACCACCGTGCCAAACGTGTCTTACATGGTCTACGACAAGCACGGCAACTCCAAGGAGGTGCATAACCCGTCGGGATTGCCCGAACAGACTCTCATAGACCACATCGAGGAGCCTTACATCAGGGCAAGTATCATCACCACGGCCAATTTTATAGGTCCTATCATGACGCTCTGCCTCGACAAGCGCGGCGAACTCATCAATCAGGAGTATGTCAGTGGCAATCGTGTGGAGCTGCATTTCATGCTGCCGCTGGGCGAGATAGTGATAGATTTCTACGACAAGCTCAAGTCAATAAGCAAGGGCTACGCCTCATTTGACTATCACATAGACGGATTTCGCCCCTCGAGGCTTGCCAAGCTCGACATCCTCCTCAACGGCGAGCCTGTTGATGCCCTCTCGGCACTCACTCATCAGGACAATGCAGTGACTATTGGTCGCAAGATGTGCGAAAAGCTCAAGGATCTCATACCGAGACAGCAGTTTGACATTGCCATACAGGCCGCCATCGGCGCAAAGATAGTGGCAAGGGAGACCATCAAATGCGTGCGCAAGGATGTCACGGCAAAGTGCTATGGCGGCGACGTGAGCCGCAAACGCAAGC
>CAMGFM010000242.1 GCA_946055365.1 uncultured Prevotella sp.
TAACGGGAAACAAAGGTATGAATATTATTTCTGAAAACATAGGAAATTGCCGCCTTTATATAACACACGCTGTAACCCGGGAATAAAAATCTGAGGTAATGTCTTGTATTTTAGCTTGCCATGCACTACCTTTGCACATAAGACAGGCGGCGGCTCGGAAATCATAGCAAGCTCTATTTCACTCGCCTTGCACTGTCTTTGTAACAAAAGAACGTGCGCTACGACAGCCACGACCACACGAACAAATTTCACAGAAACATGAAAAGAGCATTTATCCTGACACTTGTCTCACTGCTGTCTGCCATATCAACGCAGGCACAGACGGGCAGATGGTCTGGCAAGCTAAACGTGCAAGGCATGTCACTCACCATCGTATTCAACATCAGCGACGAGGGTTGCACCATGGACTCTCCCGACCAGAACGTAAAGGGCATCAAGGCCGAGAAGAGCGTCACCGATGACGGCCTACTGTCCATCAGCATCCCCGTCATCGGGGCTTCCTTTGAGGGCAAATACTGCGCCGACTCCATACCAGGCACGTTCCGCCAGCGCGGCATTGCCCTCCCGTTGACCCTGAAACCAGGCACACAAAAGGCCAGCCGCCCTCAAACTCCCGTCCCGCCATTCCCCTACACCACCGAGGAGGTGTCATTCAATAACGGCAACGCCACACTCAGAGGCACACTCACACTGCCCGCCAACTTCTCAAGGCACACTCCTGCCGTCATCATGGTCACTGGCAGCGGCATGCAAAACAGAGACGAGGAGATATTCGAGCACAAGCCGTTTGCCGTCATTGCCGACGCTTTCGCTCGCGCTGGCATTGCCACACTGCGCTATGACGACAGGGGCTTCGGAGAGTCCACTGGCGACATCGTCTCATTCACCATTGAAGACCTCAAGGACGACGCAGGCGCAGGAGTGTCGCTCCTGAAAGAACGGTTTGACAACGTGGGAGTGCTGGGACACAGCGAAGGAGGCAGCATAGCACTCATGCTCGCCGCCGAGGGCAAGGCAGACTTTGTCATATCGCTCGCCGGCGCGATAATACCGTGCAAGGAGACGCTCGTGTCTCAAAACGCCTACCTGCTCAGGGAGAAAGGCTTTGCCGAAGACGTTACCGACGAGTATGTGGCTGCCATATCCGATGCCTTCGACAGCATTGCCAAAGGTGAGACACCGCGCGACATGGACTCCTCAAGCCTCCCCTTTGCCCTGAAACAGAACTACAAGGCTGCCGTCAGACAGTGCGGCACACCCTACATGCGGCATCTTCTCGCGCTTGACATACGCAAGATGCTGTGCAACGTGCGCTGCCCCGTGCTGGCACTGAACGGCTCGCGCGACATGCAGGTAGATGCCACGCGCAACCTCAAGGCTCTGCACGACGGCATGGACAGTCAGCTGCTCACAACTATGGAGGTGGAGCATGTCAACCACCTCTTCCAGCATTGCAATACTGGCTCCATATCAGAATACAAGGACATAGAGGAGACTTTCGCCCCTGAAGTGCTGCAATTAATGACCGACTGGCTGCACAAGACGGCAAGCAAATAGGCCCCACATATTAACATGGCAAGCGAATAAGCAAGCCGCACAATTTCTCCATCACGCCACACAATGCAAAACGGCTGACGCTCAATGAGCTGTCAGCCGTTTTTTGTGGTACCCAGACCCGGGGTCGAACCGGGACGGATTGCTCCACTGGTGTTTGAGACCAGCGCGTCTACCGATTCCGCCATCTGGGCATTGTCCATTTGCGGATGCAAAGGTAAGTATATTTTCTTTTTCTGCAAAAATTTTGGCGATGTTTTTATACACAAGGACGCAAATAAGGCTTTTTTATGACACAGCCAACAACAACTACCCCTCACATTATTGTCACATTATTGCATCCTGCCGTATTCTATTTCCTTGTCAAGGAAATCATAGACATAGCCGGGAGCCTGAAAATAGAGACCAGAGCGTGGATTGGACAATTTATCATACGTCTCAGAGTTATATATAGTGTCCAATGCGTCGGTCATAGACATCTCTCTCCGCTCCATGAGCATTACAGCGAGGTCACGGGTCATGCCCTCTAACATATATTCGAAATCCGTCATAACTTTCTTAGATATTTGATTGCTTTTTCTGTACCGAAGAAATATTGAAAAGTGATGCCCCTCATGTATTTCAAGTTACCGAGAAACGTCTCCATGGAGATTACCTTATCAAAGTATTTGCGCACCTGCACGCCGACTTTGTCGTTGGCTATGGGGCCTATGACAATATCATATTTGTGAATGCTCTCTCCGGTTTTGGACATTCTGTTAGCAAAAATAAATTCAGCCCAATCCCTTGAATAGCCATCAAACTCTCTTACCTTTAGCGTTCCATCAGTTAACAGTCGCTCGTCAAAGTCATAGACGTTGATAACAGGATTACCGCCAGTCTGATATGCCTTATACTCTGCAAGCCTTAGAGCCTGTTGCCTATCAGCACTGAGATAGAAACCACGTCCAAAATCCTTATTCGGTTTAGACTTGGCAATGTCAATCTCCTTTATGTCCACTGTTGAACCATGATAGAGCTTCATACTAATGCCCCTCCGTGGCGATGACAGAAAGCCGTAAGGTCGTCAGTAACGTCTTTGAAACTTAGCGTATGCATGACATCATAGAATTTGTCCAGCATATCCATTCCATGAAACCTTTTAAGGTAGCGGTATGCTTCAACCCGCGAGAGTCCGTGTCGCTTGCCGAACTCGCTGATGGCTGCTATTACATATTCTATCTTGTCTTTAATATCTACATTATCCATAGTACCTATTTTTCAACAAAGATAAAGGAATTTTTCCAAAGAAGCAAACGGATTGGTGAAAAACGAATGAAACAAAAGGAAACAACTATTGTAGAATGATACTAAATGCAGTAAAATCTAATATATATGGAGCAAATCGGAAGTAAATCGAGAAA
>CAMGFM010000243.1 GCA_946055365.1 uncultured Prevotella sp.
TTCACTTCTAAAGACAAACTGTTCATTTTTTCCTTTGTTAATACAAAACATGCGCTTCATGGCGCGAAAATGCGTCAGCGACGGCGCACAGACGGGTCTTCGGGCAGCAAAAGGCGGGATGCGTGATGCGCAAAAGTGGCACTCTGCGCACGGAAAACGCCTCTTTGCAGGGGAGAAAAAGGCACTTTTGAACGGCAAAAGCGGCACTTTGCGTGAGCGCACTGCCGCCACAAAGGTGTGCGGACGCTGAAAAATGGGGAGAAAACGACATAAAAGGCAAAAAGAGTGAGACACTTCTTATAATTTTTGAGTACTTTTGCATCTATACTTGCAAAAACACCGCGCCGAGACATGCAATGCACCGCGCCCACATGCGCGGGCGGACATCGCCGACGGCGCAAACGGGAAAAAACCTGACACACTCGGAATACACCTAAGCATGGAGAAACTTCTGCAATATATATGGAAACACAAGATATTTCCGCTGCAACAGCTGCGCACCACAACGGGTGAGGCGGTGGAAGTGGTGGACCCGGGACTGCAAAACAACAACGACGGGCCCGACTTCTTCAACGCCAAGATTATCGTGGACGGCATGTTGTGGGCAGGAAACGTGGAGATACATGTCAAGTCGTCGGACTGGTATGTACACCGTCACGACAAAGACTCCAGATATAACAATGTGGTGATGCACGTGGCGGCAGTCACAGACACCGAAGTGGTGGCTGAGGACGGCCGCACGCTGAGACAGATGCAGATGGAGGTGCCAGAACACATGCAGCGCAACTATCAACGCCTGCTGAGTGACGACCGCTATCCGCCATGCCGCAAGGCGGTGGAGTCTCTGCCCAAGTTCACTATACACTCATGGCTCAGCGCGCTGTGCATAGAGCGTCTGCAACACAAGGCTCTCGCCATAGAGCAGAGGGTGAAGGAGTGTGACGGCTCGTGGGAGACAGCCTTCTTCAACACCATGGCGCGCTGTTTTGGCTTTGGCATCAACAGCGAGGGCTTTGAACTGCTGGCACAGAGCCTGCCGCTGATGCAGGTGGGCCGCCACAGAGACGACCCCTTTCAGGTGGAGGCTCTGTTTATGGGGCAGGCAGGGCTGCTCGACACCGACGCGATGAACGACAAGCAGAGGACACTGGCACTCGCCGACGGCTATTTCGTGAGAATGAGGGACGAATACAGGTTTCTCGCCCACAAATATGCACTGAGGCACATAGGGAGAAGCTCGTGGAAATTCATGAGGGTGCGTCCGCAAAACCTGCCTTACGTGAGACTGGCGCAACTGGCGCAACTATACTGCTCGCGCAAGGCAGAACTGGCAAGCCTGACGCAATGCAACTCGCTGGGAGAGCTGCGCAAGCGGCTTGACGTGGGGGTGAGCGACTACTGGAGGCAGCACTATGTGTTTGGGCAGCCCACCGCAAGCCGCTCAGACAAGCACATATCAAAGGCATCGGTGGACATACTGGTGTCAAACGCCGTCGTGCCGATGCTGCATGCCTACGGCAGACACCGCTCTGACGCCCGCATGACCCAAAAGGCCGTAGACATGCTCGAGGAGATGAAGGCTGAGGACAACAACATACTGCGCATGTGGGCAGAGTGTGGCGTGGAGGCTAAGAGCGCGGCTGACTCGCAGGCTGTGATGCAGCTGCACCGCAACTACTGCGAGCGCAAGGACTGCCTGCGGTGCAGGTTTGGCTATTACAGTCTCAAGAGAGTGGACGACTGAAGCGGGTGTTTATAATGCTGCCGCCGCACACGGACGGCACCGTGTCATGGCTTACACTGTCTCCTGAAGCAGTCGGCGGCGCACGTCCTCCATTATGGCGGTAAGCTCGTCGACAGTGGAGGCGCGCAACATGGCTATGCGTGTCTGACGAAAGTCGGGTATGCCCTTGAAGACGGGACTGGCGGCGAGGTGGCGGCGCGTGTGGAGTATGCCGCGATACTCGTCGATGCGCTCCACGTTGATGCGCAGCTGCTCAAGGAGCAGGTCTATCTTGTCGCCGATGCCGAGCGAGGTGTCCTCAACGCCGCTGTCGAGCAGTGTGCGCATCTCTCGAAATATCCAGGGGCGGCCAAAGGTGGCCCTGCCCACCATCACGGCATCCACGCCATAGCGCGCAAAGGCATCGCGAGCCTGCTGTGGCGTGCATATGTCGCCATTGCCGATGATGGGGATGTGTATGCGCGGATTGTTTTTCACCTCTCCGATGAGCGTCCAGTCGGCCTCTCCGGTGTACATCTGGGCTCGTGTGCGCCCGTGTATGGTGAGTGCCTGTATGCCACAGTCCTGCAACTGCTCGGCAAGCGTGGTGATGACAAGGCTGTCGCCGCTCCAGCCGAGACGTGTCTTGACCGTGACAGGCGTGCTGACGGCCTTGACGACACTGCGGGTGATGTCGAGCATCAGGGGAATGTTTTGCAACATGCCCGCTCCGGCTCCCTTGCCCGCCACTTTCTTGACGGGACAGCCAAAGTTGAGGTCTATGACATCGGGACGCGCCTGCTCCACTATCTTGGCAGCCTCAACCATGGAGTCGACATCACGCCCGTAGATCTGTATGCCCACGGGACGCTCCTCATCGCTGATGTCGAGCTTGCGCAGGGTGGCGTTGACAGAGCGCACGAGTGCCTCGGCACTCACAAACTCGGTGTAGACCATTGACGCGCCAAACCTTTTGCAGAGCTGGCGAAAGCCTATGTCGGTGACATCTTCCATGGGGGCGAGGAAGAGAGGGGCAGAGCCAAATTCTATGTTTCCTATTTTCACGCTACAAACAGCTTTTTTTATTTAAGGTGGATAACTTTTTGCGCAATGCAGACGTTATTCTATTGCGCCACAAACACATCCTTGCAGTGATACACACGCCTATTTGTCAGTGCCAAAGAAAGCGCGGTCATAGTCACTGCTCTCTGCA
>CAMGFM010000244.1 GCA_946055365.1 uncultured Prevotella sp.
ATTTTTATAAGGAAAAATAATATATAGTAAAAAGAAATAGTCATAACATATATGGAACATATAGTAAGCCTATTCTTCAGGTCTGTCTTCGTGGACAACATGGTGTTTGCGTTTTTCCTCGGCATGTGTTCGTTCCTTGCCGTGTCAAAGAACGTGAAGACATCTTTCGGTCTGGGCATAGCCGTCACATTCGTGCTGCTCATCACCGTTCCCGTAGACTATCTGTTGCAGACAAAGGTGCTTGGCCCTGACTGTCTCGCAGAGGGAGTGGACCTCTCATATCTCAGTTTCATTCTCTTCATTGCCGTCATAGCAGGTATTGTGCAGCTCGTGGAGATGATTGTGGAGCGTTATTCGCCCTCTCTCTACGCGGCACTCGGCATATTCCTGCCGCTGATAGCCGTGAACTGTGCCATCATGGGAGCCTCGCTCTTCATGCAGCAGCGCATCAATCTTGACCCGACAAACACACAGTACATTGGCTCTGTGCTTGATGCCGTGGTGTTCGCCCTTGGCAGCGGCATAGGTTGGACGCTTGCGATAGTGGCTATGGGCGCGATACGCGAGAAGATGCAATACAGCGATGTGCCTAAGCCATTGCAGGGACTCGGCATCACGTTCATCACCGTAGGACTCATGTCACTTGCGATGATGTGCTTCTCCGGTCTTAAAATATAATAAAGCTAAGGAGGACTCAATCTTATGAATACAGTATTTATAACTACAAGTATTGCGGTGTTTGCCGTCGTGATAATCATACTGGTTATCGTACTGCTCACGGCCAAGAAATACCTCAGCCCGAGCGGCAACGTAAACATCGAAATCAATGGCGACAAGACTATCAACGTGCCGCAGGGCAGCAGTCTTATGACTACTCTCAACGAGAACGGCATATTCCTTCCGTCTGCATGTGGAGGCAAGGCAAGTTGTGGACAATGCAAGGTGCAGGTGCTTGAGGGCGGCGGCGAGATACTCGACTCCGAGAAGCCGCACTTCACGCGCAAGCAGATAAAGGACAAGTGGCGTCTCGGATGCCAGTGCAAGGTGAAGAGCGACATGAAAATCAAGGTGCCAGACTCAGTGATGGGTGTCAAGGAATGGGAGTGTACCGTCATCAGCAACAAGAACGTGTCTTCGTTCATCAAGGAGTTCAAGGTGGCTCTTCCTCCGGGAGAGCATATGGACTTTGTGCCTGGCTCTTATGCGCAGATAAAGATACCTGCCTACGACTGCATCGACTATGACAAGGACTTTGACAAGTCTCTCATCGGCGACGAGTATATCGGCACATGGCAGAAGTTCAACATCCTCTCGCTCAAGGCCCACAATCCAGAGCCTACCGTGCGCGCCTATTCCATGGCCAACTATCCCGACGAGGGCGACATCATCACTCTCACCGTGCGCATCGCCACTACTCCGTTCCTGCCGCGTCCGCAGGTGGGCTTCATGAATGTGCCTACGGGCATCGCCTCTTCCTACATCTTCTCTCTCAAGCCGGGCGACAAGGTGATGATGAGCGGTCCTTATGGCGACTTCCATCCCAACTTCACTTCGGGCAAGGAGATGATATGGATTGGCGGTGGTGCTGGTATGGCTCCGTTGCGTGCGCAGATCATGCACATGACCAAGACTCTTCACACGCGTGACCGTGAGTTGCATTTCTTCTATGGCGCACGCGCTCTCGGCGAGGCGTTCTTCCTTGAGGACTTCTGGGAGTTGGAGAAGGAGTTCCCGAACTTCCACTTCCACCTCTCGCTCGACCGCAAGGATCCCGTGGCAGACGCTCAGGGTGTCAAGTACTACGAGGGATTTGCCGTCAACTGCATCCGCGACACCTATCTCAAGGATCACGAGGCTCCCGAAGACTGCGAGTACTATCTCTGCGGACCTCCCATGCTCATCAAGACCGTTACCGACTATCTTGACAGCCTCGGCGTAGACCAGGAGAGCATCATGTATGACAATTTCGGATAATGGGACAAACCTGAAAATTATCTTATAACTTACCCAAGGGGCTGTGTCGTGAACTGGACACAGCCCCTTTATTGTGGGCAAGGGCCGTCTCGTGGTCTCCTGAATAGCGTAAGCATCCGAAAATAGCCGCTTCTTGCACCAATTTTTTTCTGTAAGCATCCGAAAATAGCCGCTTCTTGGTTTCGCAAATAGCCACTTTTGACAGCCAAAGAGCCACTTTCTGGTAGCCAATGAGCCACTTTTCATTTATAGAGAGCCACTTTTGTGTCATGCGATAATGTCCTGCGGGCGTGAAAGGTGGTTTTGCAGTTGTGACACAGCGTCTCTCACGTGTGCAGGCGTTTGTTTTTTTTCATATTATTTCCCTCAAAATAAAGCTTTTAAACATAACGTGTGTTGAATAATCGCAATATTCCTAAACGTGCGCTACAACCTGCGTGTATTATACTTATCTTTGCGTTGTGACAATATCACGCCGTCTCGCCAGCATCGGTGGAGGACGTGAGACGGCAGGGTCATTTTCAGGCATACAACATATAAGTCAAACAATTAAAAGGAGGAAAGAGTTATGACACAAAGAGGAGACATCTACAAGTGTGCAGTGTGCGGCAACATTGTCGAAGTGCTACATACGGGCGGCGGAACACTGGTGTGTTGCGGTCATCCCATGGTGCTAATGGAAGAAAACATGACTGAGGCAAGCGTGGAGAAGCACGTGCCTGAGCTCAAGAAGGTGGACGGGGGTTATCAGGTGACGGTGGGCTCTGTGGAGCATCCCATGCTCGACGTGCATTACATCGAATGGATAGAGCTTGTGACCGACCGCGGCAGCATAAGGGCCTTTCTCAAGCCGGGCGACAAGCCCTCTGCCATGTTCCGCACCACGTCAACGGTGCTGGCGGTAAGGGCTTATTGCAACCTGCACGGGCTTTGGTCGGCGGTTATTGGCTGATCTTTGTCG
>CAMGFM010000245.1 GCA_946055365.1 uncultured Prevotella sp.
TGTCGGGCATGACAAGGGAACTGCCCAACTCGTATGGGCTATTTGACTGTGACGCTGTGCTTATGTGACGGTCTCCTGCAAGGGCAGGGGACATGCCAATCAGAAAAAGGAATAATAGTGAAAAAATCTTTTTCATGTCTTAGGATTTGTAGGTTCTTAGATGATTTGAAAATGTCGCGCAAACCGAAAGGAGTGCCAAGCAGGCTTGGGCAATCAATAGGTTTACACGACATTTGGCTTGCTGTCGGCTCACGCATGACGAGAGCCACACTTTGTGAGATATACTTAAAGGTCTACCTTTTCTACACGTCTCTGGTGACGACCGCCCTCAAAGGATGTCTTGAAGAACTGGTCCAGAACAAGGGCTGCTGTCTTGTTGTCGATGAAACGGCCCGGCATGACAAGCACGTTGGCATCATTGTGTTGGCGGCAGAGCTGTGCAATCTCGGGATTCCATGCCAGTGCGGCTCTTACGCCCTTGTGCTTGTTGAGTACCATTGACATGCCCTCGCCACTGCCGCATATACCTATGCCAGGATATACGTCGCCGTTGGCAACAGCCTCTCCGAGAGCGTGGCCAAAGTCAGGATAGTCGCAGCTGAGGTCACTGTATGTACCATAATCCTTAAACGGGATGTTGTGGCTTTCAAGATATTCCACAACAAACTTCTTCAATGCGTAGCCTGCGTGGTCGCATGCTATGCCTACTGTCTTTATTTCCATAGTATGTCACTTGTTTTATGACGTGCAGACCGCACCGCCTCCGTTTGTAACGGCGACTGTTGCATGTGTTAGACCGCAGCTCGGCAATCGGAACATGCTCCATTGCGCTCGCCTTGCTCCATCTCCGCCACGCCGCGTCATGAGCGATAGTCTAAAACTGCATGACGACTGGCGGCATGTGGGCGGTCTGTACGTAGATTGGTTAATAAATTATGTTCTTTAAATGCAAGACGGCTATTTCACGTGTGAGGCGGCAATCGTAGGACACCGCTTCGTCTGTGGGCATGCGCCATCTATACCTTATTATATATATAAGGTCGGGGCAAAAAATAGCCTAAGAGCCGACTTGTGAGTCACTGTCGCGTTTACTCGGCGAGGAATGACTTGACCTGACGGTACACATTCTCTGCAGTGAAGCCGAGCTTCTCGTCAAGCACCTTGTACGGGGCGGAATAGCCGAATGATTCAAGTCCATACACTTTGCCCTCTGCGCCCACAAGACCATAGAGATTGACGGGCAGACCAGCCGTAAGGCCAAACACCTTTGCGTTCTTTGGGAGTACAGACTCCTGATATTCCTTGCTCTGGGTGCGGAACAGACCCTCGGAAGGCACGCTCACGATGCGGGCCTTTATGCCGTCGTTGTGGAGGAGCTGCAATCCTGCCACCAATGTTGACACTTCAGAGCCAGAGGCAAGAAGTATCACGTCATAATCGTCGTCAGAACCACTCACCACATAGGCACCCTTGCGCACAAGAGAGTAGTCGTTGCCTTCGGGCAGTGAGCTTACGTTCTGACGAGAGAGGATAAGAGCTGTGGGAGTTGCCATGTTTTCCATTGCCATCTGCCAGCACACTGTCGTCTCGTCCACATCGGCAGGACGGAACACTCGCACGGAGTCAACGCCCTTATGGTTTTTGAGTTTCTCCATGAGCCTTATCTGTGCCTCCTGCTCAACAGGCTCGTGGGTAGGACCGTCTTCGCCCACCCTGAATGCGTCGTGAGTCCATATAAACTTGATAGGCACCTGCATGAGAGCGGCCATGCGGATGGCAGGCTTCATGTAGTCGGAGAAGACAAAGAACGTGCCACACGCAGGTATCACGCCTCCATGGAGATACATGCCGATGCAGAGACACGCCATTGTGAGTTCGCTCACGCCTGCCTGCATGAAGGCTCCGCTGAAGTCGCCGGGCTTGAAGCTCGTGGTGTGCTTGAGGAAGCCGTCGGTCTTGTCGGAGTTGCAAAGGTCTGCCGATGAACATACCATATTAGGCACCTGCTGTGCGAGTACCGACAGACAGGCAGCCGAGGCAGCCCTTGTGGGTGCGTCACTCTTCTGCACGAGGGCAGACCAGTCTACCTTGGGAGCGTTGCCACTGAACCATTCGTCCATCAGGGCAGCCTTTTCAGGGTTGGCATTGCGCCATTCGTTCTCGGCGGCGTGACGCTCTGCCACGATGGCAGTCAGTTCCTCGCGTCGTGCGGCATACAGGGCTTTTACCTCGTCAAATATCACGAAAGGATCGGCGATGTCGCCGCCGAGGTTTTCCACCGTTTTCTCATAGGCACCTCCGCCGAGAGGTGCGCCGTGAGTCTTCACGCTGTGCTCATAGCTTGAGCCGTCGGCCTGCCTTGCGCCTTTTGCCATTACCGTGTGGCCTATGATGAGCGTAGGTCTCTCTGTTTCCTTGTTGGCAAGTGTGAGTGCGGCGCGTATAGCGTCAGGATCATTACCGTCAATCTCCAACACGTGCCAGCCCCATGACTCATATTTCATGCGGGTGTCTTCCATCATAACCTCCTTACATTCCGTTGAGAGCTGTATCTCGTTGGCATCGTAAAACATGATGAGGTTATTAAGTTTGAGAAGTCCCGCCATTCTGCCTGCACCCTGCGACACCTCCTCCTGCACGCCGCCGTCGGAGATGTAGGCATAGACCTTGTGCTGCATCATTGTGCTGCCGAGGCGTGCCTCAAGGAACTTTTCTGCCATGGCGGCACCCACGGCATAGGTGTGACCCTGTCCGAGAGGGCCTGAAGTATTTTCAATGCCATGCTTTATGTCGCGCTCAGGATGTCCCGGACACACCGATCCCCACTGGCGGAATGTCTTGAGGTCGTCAATGGAGAACTTGCCTTGCAGCGCAAGGGCAGAGTAGAGCATCGGCGACATGTGACCTGGGTCAAGGAAGAAACG
>CAMGFM010000246.1 GCA_946055365.1 uncultured Prevotella sp.
ATAGTCGCTGAGACTGCGCATCAGCTCTGTCTCAAGCTCCAGTTCAATGAGCCTCTGATAGTAGTTTTCCTTGTTAGACATGCTCAGTGCGCCGTTTGCGCTCGGGTCGAGTATGCCGTAGTTGCGTTTGGTCGACTCTATGCTGCCCTCAGTCTGTCCCAGTTCGTTGTTTATTTTCTCGAGTCTCTGGTTGATGAACTGCTCCGTGCGTATTGCGATCTCGTTTTTGTCGTCATTGGCCTGTCGGTTATAGCACACGGCGAGCTGCTTGAGATAGTCTATTGAACGCTGCGGTATCTCGTCGGTCATGGTTATGTCCACTATGGTTGTGGATGTCTGTCCATGCACGACACTGAGTGCGCCTGCATATTTGCCAGAGGCCATGCTTGGCGGCAGGATGTTGGCCATTAAGGTCTTGCCCTCGGGCAAAGTGTAGATGCTATGAGCATTGAAACTGAGCTGTCCCACGCTTGTGCTGATGTTGAATGGCAGCTTGTCAAACGTCTTGTTGATGCTATAGCTCTGTGGAGCCTTGTCCGGGTCGTTGGGAACATAGGTGTAGGAGCCTGTCACGTGGTACTTGCCGTTTTCCTTTGTGATGTTGAGCGTTATTGGTCTTTTCAGTTTGGAGAGGCTATTGCTGTCTATGTCCACATTTATGGGCTGGTTTTTGTAGAGAAGATGATCCTTGATGCGTCCCTCGAGCATGTATGACACGTAGAGTTTGAGGTCGGTCACCGCTTCCTGCGCCAGTGAGGCAGAGGAGAGTATGACTATCTCGTTGTCAATGCCGTTGGTGGTTGACACTATACCGAGTGTCTGCGAGTTGAGCAGTGGGCTTTTGCCTACGCCGCCGCTGCCCTTGCCGTCATCCTTGATGAGGAGTTTGGCATAGGTTTGGTATATTGGCGTCTTGTATTTGAGATAGATGGCTGCACTGCTCAGCGCAATGATGACCGACAATACGAACCATTGCCAGTTAAGCACGAGCATACGGTAAATGGTTTGCAGGTCAATGACCCCCTTTTCCTCCACTGTTTGCTGGTTGTACAGTTCTTTGGTGTTGATTTCTTTCATATTAGTCTTTTAAAAATGCTATATTCTTTCCTTTATATATAATGCGGTATGCTTTCTTTTGCGTTATGGGGGTGTGTCTTTTGTTTTATAGAATCCTTTTCTTTGCCCCAAGGTTAAGGTTTCCTCAATGTTGGCCCGTGAGTCACCTTATTATAATAATGTGTTCAGCATATTGTCAGCAAGCATTCAGGCGTTTCTTCTATCCACGCGGCGGACGGAATGACAGCCAAGTGTCTTCCGTCCGTATGCTGTCATGTTGTATGTAAGGGCACGTTTGCCATGTGGGTCTTTCACCTTATTATATATAGGTGTCATTTTGTGGTTGCCGCAATGGTGAGGTGGCACATGTCCAGTGCCGTCTGCCTTACTGGTTGTCGTCTATGAGGCTCATGAGATACTTGCCATATCCGTTCTTGAGCATAGGCTTAGCGTTTTCTGCCAGCTGTTCCTTGTCTATCCATCCTTTCTTAAACGCTATCTCCTCGAGGCACGCCACTTTCAGTCCCTGTCTTTTCTCTATGACCTCTATGAAGGTGCTTGCTTCCGAGAGACTGTCGTGAGTGCCGGTGTCGAGCCATGCAAATCCCCTCTGCAGAGTCTGCACTTTCAGGTTGCCCTGCTTGAGATATTCCTGATTGACGGTGGTTATTTCGAGTTCGCCCCTCTTGCTTGGCTTTATGTTCTTGGCTATTTCCACCACGCTGTTTGGATAGAAATAGAGTCCCACGACGGCATAGTTGCTCTTGGGATGCTCTGGCTTCTCCTCGATGCTGAGACAGTTGCCGTTGCAGTCAAACTCTGCCACTCCGTAGCGTTCCGGGTCGTTCACATAATAGCCAAACACGGTGGCCTTGCCATCTTTCTCCACGTTGGACACGCTGTTGCGGAGGAGCTGTGTGAAGCCTGCGCCATAGAAAATGTTGTCGCCCAGCACGAGACATGCCGAGTCGTCGCCTATAAACTCCTCGCCTATGATGAACGCCTGCGCCAGACCGCCGGGGTAGGGCTGCTCGGCATATTCGAAATGCACGCCAAACTCATGTCCGTCGCCAAGGAGACGCTTGAAAGCAGGCAGGTCGGTGGGTGTGGAGATGATGAGTATGTCCTTGATGTCGGCAAGCATCAGCACCGAAATGGGGTAGTATATCATCGGCTTGTCGAAAATAGGAATCAGCTGTTTGCTTATTCCTTTAGTGATGGGGTACAGTCTTGTGCCCGAACCACCTGCTAAAACAATTCCTTTCATAAAGTGGGTCTGTGAAAAATTTGTTGGTGCATTTTGTTCTACTCTCTTTTGGTTGCGCAAAGCGCACATGGCATCGCTCAAGCTGATGCCGCGTGTAATGCCGTGGCTCTGTCTGTCTTGTGCAAGGCGAGTGTAATAGAGTGAACTCTGATTACCGAGCCGCCGCCTATCTTGTGCAAAGATAGTGCAAGGCGAGTGTAATAGAGTGAACTCTAATTACCGAGCCGCAGCCTATCTTGTGCAAAGATACAAATAATAGTTTTAATAAACCTTTGTCACGCCGTAAAAAAATCATTTCCGTGCTTAAAAATCGCATGTAGCCCTATATTCTGCGCAGATACAGCAGGTTATATCATCTTCTTGCCAATGCTTAAGCTCTTTTTTGCGGCTATTGACAGGTGCGTTAAGACCGTGACGTATGGCGTGCGACACTTCGTTTTTGCAAAAGAGCCACTTTTCTGAGGCCAAGTGCCATTCTGCCCATGCAAAAGTGCCACTTTTCTGAGGCAAAAGAGCCTCTTTGCCGACGCGATGGTCACACCCTGCGCCTTGTGTTATTGCGTCAGATGCCCATACTGGCC
>CAMGFM010000247.1 GCA_946055365.1 uncultured Prevotella sp.
GTCTACGCATGTGGAGCCTTCGGTAGACTTGATTACTATGAATCTCAGTGGACATCCCTCTATCATGGCGTTGCGCAGCTCGTCCCAATCGATGTCGCCCTGATAGTGGGATATGTCTATGCCGTGTATCTCATAGCCCATGGGGTATCTCGTGTCGCCATAGAGAGCCCTCCAGCGAAAGCCTGTGGGGCTGACAAAGAACGCATAGAACAGCCACACATACACTACGGTCACGGCAATGCCGCCAAACCACCACGCCGACTTCTTGTATCTGTCGAGCAGTGTGGGCTTGACTCTTCTTGTGCCGCGCCTTTTCTTGCCTGCGTTGCCTGCTGGCTTTCGTTGGGCTGTGCTGTCGTTGCGTCTGCCGTGTTTGGAGTAATCCATTGGTGTCGTTGAGTGTGTTTAAAGGTGGGTCTTGTTAAATGCTCACACACACTCCTTTTGCCAAAGGCTGTCGCATTGCGTGTGACAATTGACGCTCTCAAGGCCTTGAAACTGGCGTGTCGCGTGTGGGCAATCATTTTTCACGCATCCTGCAAGTGGCACTTTGCGTGTGTGAAGTGGCATTTTTAAGTGGTAAAAGCGGCACTTTTGCATGTGAAAAGCGGCACTTCGGGAATAACAAAATAACATTGGCAAAAAAAAGGGGGCGTGCCTTGGTTGGCACACCCCCAGTGTGTCTTGCAGCAGGGGCGACACGTCACGCTGAGGAGTCATCCCTGCGTGTGACGGTGTTATTCCTGCTCAAGCTTGAGTGTCTTTGTAGGCTGGTCGCACACCTCTGCCGGTCCCCAGTACTGTATCGGGCCGGGATATACATAGCATGTCTCCTTTGCCCAAAGGTCGCGTTTTGCGGCGAAAGTCTTGAACGGTTTGCCTTCAAGCTCCACGAGAGCCTTGAGTATAACGGGCTTCATGGCACCGTTGCGGCGTTCCATGTTCATCATCATTGTGATAGGCACACCGCCGGCTTTCCATTCGTCGGTGCAGGCTGTGGTGTTCTTCACGATAGCCATGTAGCCAGTCTTGCCATTGGCGATGAGCTGTGAAGCACTTGTGCCGAGAGCGTAGCAGTAGTCAGCGTCAAAGTTAGAAGGAGCCGCGCAGCGTCCCTCATAGCCAAAGAAGTGGTGGAGAGCAGAGAACTTGCCTTCATATTTGCCCTCTTTCTTCCACTGTGCGAGCTTGTCGCCCACCATCTCAGAGATGAGTTTCTCTGTCTCAATGAGTGACACCTGAACGTTGCCGTGCGGGTCGCGGTCGAGAGAGAGTTGGCGTGCAACGCCCTCGGGGAGGGTTTCGAATGTGGCTTTGTTAGCTTCGCTGAGGTGAGCGAGTATATACTCGCGCTGAGCCTGCTTGTCGAGGTTCATATAGTCGGCTCCGTGGCTGGCGAGCAGGTCGTTGAGCTCCTTGATGAGTCGTCCGATGGCAGGAACGAACTCAATGAGTCCCTCGGGGATAAGCACAACGCCGAAGTTGTTGCCCTGGCTTGCGCGGTAAGCCACTGTTGAGGCTATCTGCTCCACGATGTCGTTGAGCGAAAGGTCTTTTGCCTCTATCTCTTCAGATACGAGACAGATGTTGGGCTGTGTCTGAAGGGCGCACTCGAGGGCTATGTGCGATGCGGAGCGTCCCATCAGCTTGATGAAATGCCAGTACTTGCGTGCCGAGTTGCAGTCACGCTCGATGTTGCCGATGACTTCGCTGTAGGTCTTTGTGGCAGTGTCAAAGCCAAATGATGTCTCTATCTGGTCGTTCTTGAGGTCGCCGTCGATGGTCTTGGGACAGCCGATGACCTGCACGCCATAGTTCTTGGCTGCATAGTATTCGGCGAGCACGCAGGCGTTGGTGTTTGAGTCGTCGCCGCCGATGATTACGAGAGCCTTGATGTCGAGTTTGCGGAGAATCTCGATGCCCTTCTCAAACTGGTCTGTGGTCTCGAGCTTTGTTCTGCCGCTGCCGATGAGGTCAAAACCGCCAGTGTTGCGGTAGCCTGCAAGCAGTTCCTCTGTGATTTCGATGTACTTGTGGTCAACGAGACCGCCAGGACCCATGAGAAAACCATAGAGCTTGTTCTCGGGATTGAGCCTCTTAACGCCGTCAAAAAGGCCAGAAATCACGTTGTGACCGCCAGGTGCCTGTCCGCCACTGAGGATTATGCCAACGTTCATGACCTCGTTTGCCTCACACTTGTCTGTCGGTACAAACTCCACAAGTGGCATTCCGTAGGTGTTGGGAAACAAAGCCTTGATCTCTTCTTGGTTGTCAACGCTCTGTGTAGGAGCACCCTCCTGCACCTTTACTGCGCCCTGAAGTGCCTTGGGCAGCTTCGGCTGATAGGCATTTCTTGCTTTCTGCAATGCACTAATTTCCATGTGATTTGTTGATTTTAATTATATGTTTATTCAAAACTGTGTCTTTGTCTCTGCAAAAATAACTTTTTTTCATGAGATATAGAAAAAAACGGACGGAAAACATGAAATTATAGCAAATTTTATGGGTAATGCTTGTTGTCTAATGTTATTTTATTTATCTTTGTAATTGCAATGACATGCCTTGTAGTTGGCATGTGCGACAACATGAAGTGGGACAGCATGTTGTCTCGAGATTGCAGTAAGAGTCCAGGGAAACGAGAGTAAACTTAAAAATTTTCATTCTTAACTTATGGCAAACAAACGTGACCTAAAGCGTAATATCAATTATGTGTGCAGCGAACTGTTCTCCGAGACAGTGGCCATGTCTTATACCACCAACGCCGACGCAAATGACGTGCGGGCATTGCTCACATCCATACTTGTCATCCACAACGACTATATAAGAAGAGTGTCACATCCCGAGCCGGGACTCAAGCCCAAGACATTCTATCGTGACGTGATAGAACATTTCAAC
>CAMGFM010000248.1 GCA_946055365.1 uncultured Prevotella sp.
TTTTATTTTGATGAAAGACAGGAAAAATCAAGTAATCACATATAATAATGTATATAGGGCGTGTGGCAGACTGCGTGAGCGAGGCCATCGTGACGAAACATCTTTTTACATACAGGAACAAGTTAAAAAAAACGAATAGCATGAAAATTAGGAGAACGCTTATGTCAATGGCCATGGTTAATCTTGCCATGCTTGTCTCAGCGCAGAGTGCCACCAACTCGCCATACAGCCAGTATGGACTTGGCGTGCTTGCAGATCAGTCCGGCGGGGCTAACCGTGGAATGAATGGCTTAGGTATCGGATTTCATGAACACAACCAGATCAATTTCATAAATCCAGCATCCTACTCGTCGGTAGACTCTTTGACATTTATCTTAGATGCTGGTTTTTCAGGACAGTTTACCAATTACAGTGAGGGTGGGGTGAAGATAAATGCCAAGAACTCAAACTTTGAGTATGTCACCGCCGCCTTTCGTCTAAGGAAAAACCTCGGTTTCAGCTTTGGTATATTGCCCTACACCAACATAGGCTATCAATACTCCAACACCGAAAAGCTCAATCCCGGCGACAACAACGCCTCGCAGGTGGCCTACAACAACACCTATTCAGGCAGCGGAGGACTACATCAGGTGTATGTGGGTGCTGGATGGAGCCCCTTCAAGGACTTTTCTTTAGGCGCGAACATTTCCTATCTTTGGGGAGAGTATGACCGTTCTGTCGTCAACTCCTACAGTGACGGATATGTGAACACTCTCTCAAGATACTACCATGCTGAGGTGCGCAACTATAAGCTCGACTTCGGCGTGCAGTACACGCACCGCATATCAAAGAACGACGAGCTGACTTTTGGACTCACGTTCAGCCCTGGACACAACCTCAAGGCAGACCCCGACTGCAAGGTCATATCCACCAACAGCCAGACAGGCGTGGCCGACACCACGGTCTACAGCCTCAAGGACGGTCTTGAGATACCCTCCACTTATGGAGTCGGCGTGATGTGGCATCATGACAAGAGCCTCAAGGTGGGCCTTGACTACCAGTTGCAGACATGGTCAAAGGCCGTCTATCCCAAGTATGTGACAGGCAAGGACGGACAGCCCGACAGATATGAGATAATTAACGACGCCTACTCCGACCGACACAAGCTCACGATTGGTGCCGACTACTGTCCAGTGGAGCGCAGCCGCCGCTTCTTCAAGAGAATGCACTACCGTTTTGGCGCGTCCTATGCCACCAACTACCTTAAGATAAACGGCCATGACGGTCCCAAGGAGTACAGCGTGAGCGCAGGCGTTGCCGTGCCCATCGTTAACGCCTATAATAACCGCTCCATGCTCAACCTCTCGGTGCAGTGGGTGCGACAGGACTCCAAGAAGTTTATCACCGAAAACTCATTCCGCATCAACATAGGGCTTACATTCAACGAGAAATGGTTTGCCAAGTGGAAGATGGAATGAGCCTGTCGTTTGGTCGGTATAATGTTAATCACTTTACACATTGTCCTTGGATAGAATAAGATACATACTACCGCTTCTTGTGCTGTCGGCATCGCTCTTGTCATGCGGCCGCCAGAAAGAACACACCGCCCCGCCTGTCAACGAGAGAGACTCTGTGTCGATGATGACAAGCTATGGGGTGAACACGCTGATTTCGGACTCTGGGGTGATAAAATACCGCATTGTCACTGAGCGTTGGGAAGTCAATACCGTGAGAAACCCCTCTCGTTGGATCTTTGAAAAGGGTATATTCTTTGAACAGTTTGACGAGAAATATCAGGTGCAGTCTTATATACAGTGTGACACGGCATATTATTATGACCAGAAAAAGCTGTGGGAGCTGCGGGGCAGGGTGAGGGTGCTTACGGGAGACGGCGTGCGCTTTGCCAGCGAGCGGCTCTACTGGGACGAAAACCGCCATGAACTCTATTCTGATGTCCACTCGCGTCTTGTCACTCCGCAGCGCACCATTGAGGGATGCCGCTTTCGCAGCGACGAGCGCATGACAGACTATGAGGTGTACAACAGCAGCGGCTCGTTTGAGAAAGACGGCATGCTCTCTGGCGACAATGCCGCAGACACGTCTGCCATATCGCAGGACACGTTGCCCGACAGGCATGTCCGTCCGCAACACAGACCCGTCCGCAACAACAAATAAGAATCATCACGAGGGGTGTGTCACAAGGGCAAACAGTCCTTTCACCCAAAGACGTTTGTGCCGCATGATGCGGAAGAGACACTTCAAAAAAGCCACAAGTGGCACTTTGGGTGTGATGAAGTGCCGCTTCAGATGCGAAAAGTGCCACCTTGGCAGATGAAAAGTGGCACATCTGCAAACGAATGGGGCTGCCAGTTTTTTATGACACACTTTCTTATATATTAACAGGCACGTGCCGACAGTATCCTCACGCCAGCCTTGCCATGGCAACGGCGCGTCTTGTGAGGCTGCTATTGCGCACGTCATAACGCAACAAATGCAATAAAGTGGAAACAGACATACCTTTAATTGCAAGTATCTTGGTTACAATGCTCCTGTCTGGGTTTTTCTCGGGCATGGAGATAGCCTTTGTGTCCAGCAACCGTATGCTGGCAGAGATGGATCGTGACGGCAATGCCATTACAAAGAAGCTGCTGTCCATCTTCTACAGCCATCCCAATGGCTTTGTCAGCACAATGCTTGTGGGCAACAACATCGTGCTGGTGCTATACGGCATCCTCATAGCGCGTATGCTGGACAACACCTTGTTCAGCTCCTTTGACGACGGCATGAAGGTGACGGCAGACACCATTGTGTCCACGCTCATAATACTGTTCGTGGGCGAGTTCCTTCCCAAAATATTGTTTAAGAACAACGCCAACAGGCTTCTTGCCGTGCTGTCGCTGCCCGCCTA
>CAMGFM010000249.1 GCA_946055365.1 uncultured Prevotella sp.
CTCGTGCCGTGGCGTCGCCCTCTTTTTGGGGCGGCGTGCCTTTGAGGTGGGTGTGCGGTCTGATGTGCTGCATGTTGCCAGTGGCGGCAGGCACGGCGCGATGTCGCAAAATTAAAGCCAATGTCGCAAGACACAAAAAAAGCTGTACAGCACCGCCTGATGGCCATGTGCTGTACAGCTGTCGTCCTGATACATCTTTTTTTTGCCAGCTAAATTTTATTCATTACCCTTCTTTTCTAAATCATTATCTTTTTCTTGTTTCCTATAATTGCGAAATTATTATATGCCTATGCAATGCCAATAGTCGGTCTTGTGTCTGTCCTTGTGTATGCGGTGTCATGTCACGCATGACCCTATGCTGTTTGTCTGTTGTTTTTGGTCTCATTGTAATATCGTGTCTTAGTCTCTGTGTATGCCATGATGTAGTCTCAGTGTCCGTCCGTCCGCCTCTGCGTGTCTCTTTGTTGTCTGTTTATGACAGCAATGAGGGTGAGGTAACCCTTGGTTGTGACTTTTTTTTCATGAAAACAAGAAAAAAATAAATGAGGAAATGCTTGGCTCTTTGTTTTGATGTTCGTAATTTTGCAAACAAGATGAATTTGCAGCCCGTTTTGTGGCGCATACATACTGATTGTAATGACACGATAATATGGAAAACAGAGACTACAGCATACGTCAAGAGCAGGTGGCAAGGTTTGCAAAGGCCATGGCACACCAAGCACGCATAGCTATATTGCAGTTTCTCGCGCGTCGGGATTCATGCTATTTCGGCGATATAAACGAGGAGCTGCCAATAGCCAAGGCCACGGTGTCACAGCATCTTAAGGAACTGAAAGATGCCGGACTCATACAGGGCGAGGTGGAGGCTCCAAAGGTGAGGTATTGCATCAACCGCGACAACTGGCAGCTGGCAGGCGAGCTTTTTGCCACCCTTTTCAGCTCATGTGTGTGCAAGGAGGAGCGTTGTTGCGAGTGACACGCCTTTTTATTTGCATGACATGTGTGCCAATCGGCGAATTACAAACAACCATAAAATAAGACGTAGAATATGAAGAGACTGCTATTGTTGCTCGCTTTGCTCGCCGCCACGTTTGCGGCGTGTCTTGCCGAAAGCGCAGGCAAGGGAGCAAAGGACAGAGTGGAGGTGATTTATTTTCATGGCAAAAAACGCTGTCCCACATGTATGGCCATAGAAAAATGCAGCCGTGAGGTGGTGGAGCGCGACTTCGCCCGTCAGAAGAGCGAGGGCAAGGTGGTGTTCAGGATAGTTGACATATCCACAAAGGAGGGCATGAAGATGGCCAAGGACTATCGTGTCACGTGGTCGTCGCTGTATGTGACCGTGTGGCAGAACGGCAGGGAGAGGCGAGAGGACTTGACAAAGTTTGCGTTCAAGACGGCGAGGACAAAGCCCGGCGAGTTCAAGCGCAAACTGAAATCCAAGGTGCAGGCAGGTCTCAAAGACAGATGACGGAGTGGGGGCTATGGAATTTCTTGAGACACTCATGGACAGCACCGACGTGCCTTTGCTCACGGCGTTGCTGCTCGGGCTGCTCACGGCAGCCAGTCCCTGTCCGCTGGCCACCAACATCACGGCCATAGGATACATCAGCAAGGACATACAAAGTGCGCACGGCATATTCGTGCGCGGGCTGCTCTATACCCTTGGACGCACCGTGGCATACACCATGCTCGGCGCGGTGCTGATATACATGATACGCGGCGGCATGGACACGTTCAGCCTACAGTCGCAGGTGGCCCGTTGGGGCGAGCTGTTGCTCTCTCCCGTGCTTGTGGTTGCGGGCGTGCTGATGCTGTTGGGCGACAGGCTGCGCCTGCCGGGCTTGTCTGGCGGCTCGTCGGGTCCCTCGCAGAGCCTCCGCGGCGCATGGGGAGCGTTGCTTCTCGGCATTTTGCTCGCCATGGCTTTCTGTCCCACAAGCGGACTCTTCTATTTTGGTATGCTCATTCCGCTCTCTGCCTCCTCGGCAGGCGGCTATGCTCTGCCCGTGGTGTATGCCATTGCCACAGGACTGCCTGTCGTGGTCGTGGCGTGGATACTTGCTTACAGCGTAGGGAGCGTTGGCAGGTTCTACCGCAGTATGCAGCTGTTTCAGAAATGGTGCAACCGCATCGTGGCACTGCTGTTCATAGGCGTGGGCATCTACTACGCATTTGTCATGTATGCGTGATGATATGTTAATGTGTGGCATTGTGTGTCATCGGCATGGGCGTTGCCCCATTGCATAGCGTGACATTAGTTGTGGCGGCATGGGCGTAGCGTGTGGCAGGGTGATATTGCATGGTCTCGTCAGAGGCATTGCCCGTTGGCAACATTGCCGTCGTAAAATGTGAATAAAGTGATAAAAACAACAAGATATGGAAAACAAAGACAAGAAAAAACGGAGTTTTATAGCATCCCTCCTCTCTTTTTATTTGACAAAGGACAGCAAGAGCGAGGGCGACTGTGGCTGCACCGTCACGGAGGAAGCCCCGTCCGCTACAGAGACAACGCTTTCTGAGGGTGGCATAAAGGAAATAAAGGTGCTGGGGCCTGGCTGCGCAAAGTGCAGAAGCACGTTTGCCGTGGTGGAAAAGGTGGTCAGGGAGAGCGGGCTGCATGTCCGCCTTGTCAAGGTGGACGACATGGTGGAGATAATGAGCTATGACATAATGACCACTCCTGCCATAGTGATTGACGGGAAGGTAGTGACAAAGGGCAGGGTGCCGACAGAGGAGGAGGTAAGGCAGCTGTTGCATGTGTAGCTGCTGGAGCTGTTGTCATCGTCAGGGCTGTGAGTGGAGGCTGTCTCGCCGTGAGAGATGTCTCTCGAGGTGCGTTTCTCTCCTGAAGCGCGCGGATAATGCCTTTTTAAGGCGC
>CAMGFM010000250.1 GCA_946055365.1 uncultured Prevotella sp.
AGACGTATCTGCCGTCGGTAGAATACTTCAGCAGGGCAGCCCTCTTCAGCGGTGTGTAGATGTTGATGATGCCCTGCCATTTCTTGCGTAGCAGCTTGTAGGTGGTGGGGTCGTCGGGATTGACCTCCACGTCGGCACTTACGGGCAGCTTGGTGTGGCTGTAGATGATGACTTGCACTATGCCCGGTCCGTTGATCTTGCGTCTTGCGTCGTCCTCGTTCTCCCCGAGATGCGCCTGAGCGTTGACTATGCCCGGCACTGTTATCTTGCCGTGGCAGGTGAGCCGCGTGTTCTTGTCGGTGTCGCCCTTGCTGCCGTTGGCGGCGGTGAGTGTTGTGGGAAACATTATCTTTGCCGTCTTGGTGATGTCAAGCTGAGCACTGAAGACGTTGAACTTGCAGGGTATGCCGCTGATGTCCGCCCACACGGAGTCCACCGTGAAGGGTGTGCCTTTGACTATCTTCTCTATATTGAAATAGATGTCTACGGTCTGCGACAGTGCCTTTGGCTTGAAGGTGTGCGCAAAGGCCGCGTCTGGCGTGATGTTCACCACCTGCGTGGTGTCAAAGAAGAACACGTTAGGGCCAGGCTGTATGTACTTGGCATAGCTGTTGAAGTCTTCCCATCCGAGCAGTTTTTTGTCGAGTCGGGGGTCTGCCACGTCATACTGGCGGTAGGTGAGGCACACCTCTTGCCACGGATACTGCGCGCTGGGGTTTTTGATGAAGCGAGTCAGCTCCGAATAGTCCAGCTCTGTGGAGTCGAGCGACATGGTGAAGAAGCGGAAGTCGCCTATGGGTATCTTGTAGGTGGCGTTGCCGTCATATTTGATAGGCTCGTCGGTGTTGACTGCCACCAGTTCTTTCCACTGTCTCACCACCCTGTAGGACAGCACGCCCATGGTGTCGGGCTTGTCTGCCGCCCTGCCGCCCCAGTCAAAGTCAAAGGTGACCGCCGTGCTGTGCGGATGCTCCATTTCGCATATATCCACCTCGGAGCAGGATATGGACAAGAGAGCCACGGCCAGGGTGTATAACATGTTGCGTAATCTCATTGTGCTGCCTCCTTTCGTAGGGTAATGTGATGTTCGTGAACGGCTGCCGTCCCGTCTTCCTCCATGTGCATGATGCAGGCGGTGTGGGGAGCGTCGCCGCGGCTGAAGCCCGTCATGGCCGCAGCCGGTGTGTCTTCGGGCTTCTTGTTCTTTGCTTTTTTCGTCTTAGGTGCTTTAGCTTTCTTTGCCTTAGGCTCTTCTGGTGTGTCCGCCTTAGGCTCTTTTGCTTTCTTTGCTTTCTTCACCTTAGGTGCTTTAGGCTCTTCTGGTGTGTCCGCCTTAGGCTCTTTTGCTTTCTTTGCTTTCTTCACCTTAGGTGCTTTAGGCTCTTCTGGCGTGTCCGCCTTAGGAGCTTTTGCCTTTTTGGCTTTCTTCACCTTAGGTGCATTTGGCTCTTCCTCCTGTGCCTTTGCTTTTTTGTCTTTGGCGGGGCTTGCTGCAGGCGTTGCCTTGGGCTTGGCTACGGGAGCAGGAGTGTTGGGAATGATGGTCGACAGCGAGTCATACATGTGCCAGAATGAGCCTCTCATCTTTTGCAGGTTTTCCTGTTTGTTTTTCAACTCAATCTGTCTGACATTCTCCTTTGCTTGGAGGTCGTTAATCTTTGCTATGTAATCCTGATCAACGTCTATGCGCCAGCGATATTTGTGTCCAGACGGATAGTTGCCAAAGCGGTAGATAAAAGCCGCCCTGAGAGCCGTGGGCAGAGGGTAGGGCTTGATTTTCAACTCGCGGGGAGAGAGTCGTGTGTAGCAGTTGTCGTCTTCGGAAAGGGTGAAGCTCTCTGAGTGTGTACACACGAGACCCACGTCTACACCGAGGTCAAGGTCGAGTGAGCCACTGCGCCTGAACGTGTAGAGCTGCTTGATGATGCCGCCGCTGAGTCCGCCGCTGAGGGCTATGCCCTGATGTCCCGTGTCGCCGAACTTTATGGAATAGTCAGCGACAGAGCCGTAGAGACCCATATAATATATGGTGTTGGGATGCTTGACAGTGCGGCTGTCAAACTTCAGCAGGCGGTTTATGAGTCCGGCCTTTGGCTTGTTGGTTTGCCTCGTGCGCCAATAGTTGCGCACATACATGCGTCCCTCAGTGATATAGTAGAAACGCTTTTTGGCGAACTTGTTGTTGTCGCTCCATTTTGACTTGAGGTCAAGGCCCACAGCCCACTTGTTCCAGTTGGTGGAACGTATGTCAAACTCCACGCCTATGTTGGGCATGAGCATCAGCCAGTCCACGGAATTGGTGTGTATGGATATGCGCTCCTTGAGCTTCAGCGTGTCGAGCCTGGCTCTTCTCAGGTTGTCTTGCGCATGAGAGTCAAGCGAGAAGCACACTGACAGCAGCGTGAGGACTATATAGGCGAGAGCCTTGTGTGTGTATCTTTCCACGTCAGTTTGTTGTTTGTCTGGTTTCTATTGTGAATTTTTTTTACTTGCAAGCCTCCTTTTGGGAGGGAGGCTCAACAGATGGTGTGGTGTCTGTGGCGTGACATTCTGCACGGATGACACACGACCTGCGGTGTGAGCCTATGTGTATGTTGCGTAATTTATTGTTTTTGCCTTGGTGCAGTTGGCTTGTAGGCCATGATGCGGCATGTGGCGTAATGTCAAATAAGCACGTGATATGTGCATTTGAGCGTCATGTAATGCAGTTTAATCACGAAAACGCCACTTTTGTGCGCTTGTCTGTTTTCTTTGTTATATTTTAAAATTAGCAAAAATAAGAGAATGATATGTAATTTTACATATTTTGAGCGCAAAGGTATACAATAAACTTTGAAATCCCCCCCCCCGAACGTTAAAAAAAGTTAATAAAAAAAAA
>CAMGFM010000251.1 GCA_946055365.1 uncultured Prevotella sp.
ACCTGTCATGCACGACGACCAGCACGGCACAGCCATCATCTCAGCAGCCGGACTCAAGAATGCGCTGGAGGTGGCTGGCAAGAATATAAGCGATGTGAGGATTGTGGTGAACGGAGCGGGAGCTGCCGCCATCAGCTGCACCAAGCTCTATGTAGCTCTCGGCGCAAAGGTGTCAAACATCGTCATGCTCGACTCAAAGGGCGTAATAACCGATGACCGCCCGGGACTGAGCGAGCAGAAGAGGATGTTTGCCACGGACAGGCGCGACCTGCACACTCTCGAAGAGGCCATAAAGGGGGCTGATGTGTTTGTGGGGCTCTCCAAAGGCAACGTGCTGACAAAGGATATGATACGATCCATGGCCGCAAATCCTATAGTGTTCGCGCTTGCCAACCCCGTGCCTGAGATAAGTTATGAGGATGCCATGGACTCGCGTCCCGATGTGCTGATGTCTACGGGCCGCAGCGACTATCCCAACCAGATAAACAACGTGATAGGTTTCCCGTATATCTTCCGTGGCGCGCTCGACGTGCATGCCACGGCCATCAACGAGGAGATGAAGATGGCGGCCGTGCATGCCATAGCGGCTCTTGCCAAGCAGCCGGTGCCAGACATCGTGAACGAGGTGTATCATGTGAATGACCTCACCTTTGGTCCAAAATATTTCATACCCAAACCCGTAGATCCGCGTCTCATCACGGAGGTAAGCTCTGCCGTGGCAAAGGCAGCGATAGAGAGCGGCGTGGCAAGGCGCACTATCAGCGACTGGGATGCCTACCGCAAGCAACTCATGCAGCTGCTCGGACAGGAGACCAAGCTCACGCGCAACCTGCACGACACGGCGCGCATGCACCCGCAGCGCATAGTCTTTGCCGAGGGCGCGCACCCGTCAATGATGAAGGCCGCGGTGCAGGCCAAGAACGAGGGTATCTGCTATCCCATACTCCTCGGCAACCCCGACCGCCTGCACCGTGTGGCAGACCGTCTCAAACTGAGCCTTGACGGCATAGAACTCATCGACATGCGAGCCGATCAGGAGCAGGGACGGCGAGCCACTTACGCCAAGCATCTCGCCAAGAAAAGGGCAAGGCAGGGATATACCTTTGAGGAGGCCTATGACAAGATGTATGAACGCAACTATTTTGGCATGATGATGGTAGAGACTGGCGACGCCGACGCCTTCATCACGGGTCTCTACACCAAGTATTCCAACACCATTAAGGTGGCAAAGGAGGTGATAGGCATCAGGCCTGAATACAGGACTTTCGGCACAATGCACATACTCAACACCAACAAGGGCGTGTTTTACATTGCCGACACTCTCATCAACCGACATCCCGACGAGAACGTGCTGGTGGACATAGCAAGGCTGTCGGCAAGCACGGTTAGGTTCTTCAACGATGAGCCAAAGATAGCCATGATCAGCTACAGCAACTTCGGCACGGACGACATCGGCAGCCCCGTAAAGGTACATAACGCCGTGGAAGAGTTGCAGAGGCAGTATCCATATCTTGCCATCGACGGCGAGATGCAGGTCAACTTTGCCCTCAACCGCCAGCTGCGCGACGACAAGTATCCTTTCACGCGCCTCAAGGGGCTTGACGTGAATACGCTTGTCTTCCCCAACATGAACAGTGCGCAGAGCAGCTACAAGATGTTGCAGGCTCTCTATGACGACGCGGAGATTGTGGGACCTATACAGATGGGACTCAACAAGCCCATTCATTTCACCGATTTTGAAAGCTCCGTCAGAGACATCGTCAACATCACGGCCGTGGCGGCGATTGACGCTTACGTGGACAAAATCAAAAGAGCACCACAGTCATGATAGCCTTTCCTTGCGCCAAAATCAATCTTGGGCTCAATATCGTGTCGCGCAGACAGGACGGCTACCACAATCTGCAGACCGTCTTCTGGCCCATACAGCTGTGCGATGCGCTTGAGATAAAGACCATGCACGAGGCTTTCCCCTCTGCCGCGCCGTGTGACCTCAAGGTCACGGGCAACGACGTGGCGTGCAATGAGGAGGATAACCTCGTGACAAGAGCCTACCGTATGCTGGCCGCTGACCATGAGTTGCCGCGCGTGCATGCACATCTTTATAAGAACATACCTTCCCAGGCTGGTCTGGGAGGCGGCTCAAGCGATGCGTCATACATGATAAGGCTGCTTGACAACCGCTTTCGCCTGAACCTCGGCAACTCGGTCTTGGAGAGCTATGCGGCAAGGCTCGGCGCAGACTGCCCGTTTTTCATCTCCGCAGAGCCTGCCTACGCCGAGGGCATAGGCGAGGTGCTGTCGCCAGTGAACGTTCACAAGAGTATGCTCGACAGCACCATCGTGGTGGTCAAGCCAGCCGTGGCCATATCCACAAGGGAGGCTTTCTCTATGATTACGCCCACGTGTCCCGAGCGTTGTTGCCGCGACATCGTGGCCCTGCCAGTGACCGAATGGAGACAGGCTGGACTGTCAAACGATTTTGAGAAGAGTGCGTTCAGCCTTTACCCTGAGCTTGCCGACATCAAGCGCACGCTTTATGACATGGGGGCGGCTTATGCCCAGATGAGCGGCTCTGGCAGCAGCATCTTCGGCCTATTCATGGGCGACACAGATGCTGACCGCATAAGCCATGTCTTTGGCGACTGCCGCACCTTTGTGCTTAGTGGAGACCAGACGCCAAAGAGTATGTAATAAAGGTGTAATGGAGGGCGTGTCGGGATGTGTCAAAAAGCCTGCCGCAGACCATCTATATTACTGGCCTTGCGCATGGACGATACTCCCTTCATACTCAAAGCATGTGCCTTGACACAAGAAAAACGGCTCTTTTGCCATCAAAAAGTAGCTCTTTTGCGTG
>CAMGFM010000252.1 GCA_946055365.1 uncultured Prevotella sp.
GGCATTGGGCTATGAATTTCTCTTCGTTGAGCGTTGGTATTATGACTGCTATCTTGTACATATTATATATATATGCTCTGTTTTTTTATTTTTATATACTATGACGAAATCACATGCTGACCGCATGTGATGGCCGATGCTTGTGCCACACTTTTTTTCTAAATGACAGCCTTGTTTTTTTTGTCTGACAAAACCCCGTCCCGTCACATGCGGGCGTTATCTTTTGCCAAGCAACAGTCTTATTCTGTGTTGCAGGGCTGTCGGCACACGGCTCCACAGGCGGTAAACAAGCCGCATGTCGTGTTTTTTCCAATAGCCGTCTACCTCGCTCCAATCCCTGTCCTTTGCCCATAGGCTGAGTATAACATCACGTTTTGAGGTGTGTCGTGACGGGTGGTTGAGCGGTTCGTTGCCGTGGCGTATGTCATCATAGCTCACCTCAAACCTAAGCAGCCGACTTTGCTCTGTTATGCCCATGCCTTTTTCTGTGTTTACTGTCATGCACGACACGCCTCTCCCTACATTGATCTTGTCCTTGAGGTCTGGACGCTGCCCCACTACGCCCCAGAAGTCTCCTATAGTGATGTCTGCCCCACGCTGCGCACATGCATAAGGACAGGCATAACAAGAGTCTCGATAGGTCTCGCCCTCGAGAAAGTAGGTCATGTAGGATGACAGACGATGATTTACTTGTATTTTTCTCCCGTCCTTGCACACAATGAGGTTGTTGAATGTCCATCCCTGTGCCTTGTCTCTGAACACAAAACGGCTGATGTCGGCATGCCTGCATATAGAACGTAACGAGGAGTGAAACATCATGAGGTTTGGCACTCCATGGCATATAACCTCTATCGTGGCGAGACGGTCATGCTCGCCAACGTGTCTTTTGACGGCAGCCACCTGACATGGCGTGCCTGAGAAAAGCACCTTGTGACCGTCTGCCAGAGCTTTCTTAACGGCGGCATATATGCCACGTGTGTCACTCTGAACATATTTTGACCCATACATCCTCCTCAGCGTATGCATGTCGGAGGCTATCACGTGCCGCGGCACAAGGTCCTCCTCCATCACGCAGCCTGCCACCAGCCATCCGTCGGCCATGAGGCTCTCGGCTATTGCCGCAAACGCTCCGCCTGACGACGACTCGCCTATTCTGTCGCTGTCCTTACGCACGGCCGCGTATGTGGACAGCGGCATAGACGTGGGCATCGGCTGCACGATGACGCATCGTCTCGCGCACAGTCCGCAGTCGACGCACCTTGCATCGTCTATCTGTGGACGAATATAGCCGAGACTGTCTGTTTGCATGGTGATGCAATGTGCGGGACACTCTGCCTCACACAACCCGCAGCCCGAACATTCGCTGCTCTTGTAGTCGCTGACTCTTATATGTTTATGTTTCATTGTCGTTTTGCTGTTAAACTACTGTTATGCTGAGGCGTGAACGGCGTAAGGCTTCCCCCCACTCCATCATTATTCTACAATTACCCCCTGCCGTCTATGCGCTGCACGATGATGTGCCACACGCCTTGGCGCAGTCGTCTATTGCCGCCGTCAGCCAGTGTCCTGCCTCCACCCTCTGTCTATTGAGTATAATGTCGGCATCTTGAAAATTCATTTCACGGCAGCTCACCGTCTCTATCTGCGGCTCATGCCTGTCGCCCAATCCCAGCATTGCCAATAGGGAGGTGATGCGTCTGCCTTGGCTGTGGGCGCATCCATAGTTGCGGTCGAACACATAGAACGGTGTGTGCATGTTTATGGAGAATGCCGTGCCATGAAACGAGTCGGTCACTACGGCCACAGCATTGTCTACAAGCCGCAGGAAGTCTACTGGACCGGCAGGCTCTATGCGCGTGGCATAACTCATATCGTCGTGGGCATAGGGAACGGCTATGACCTCACAATCCTGCTCCTCACACAAGCGTTTTATGCACTTGCGAGCCTGTTCTGACGGAGTGTCAAGAAAATATGCCAGTATATAGCGTCCACCGTCAGTGCCAGAGCCCAGCAACTTTCGCCATGTGTCGCCATCAAGCAGCAGCGTGGGGTCGGGCAACTGTATCACGTCATCCCTGCCGCACAGCTCTGCTATCAGCATCACGCCGCTGTCCTCCCTCACGGCGACGTGCCTCACTTCTGCTATCCATTTTCTGAGCTTCTTCCTGTTATATTGCGCCACAAAGTCATGCCCCATACTCGTTGCAAAGGCTATGCGTTTTGTCTTAGGGGCGAAACGAAGATAGTAAAGGGGGTCTATATACAGTGATGTGGGATTCCACAGTTGGTCGCTGCCTGCGACGCATGCCACACACTCGTATGCCAGTTTGCGGAGACCGCCCCATGAGAGCCGCATGGGCTGGAGACGGTCACGCTCAAAGGCGGCAAACCTTTCTGCCGAGTCGCCTGACAGTGTCTTGGAATATGCGCTTCGGTAGGCGTGCAGCGTCCTTGTGTCCGCGGTTGTCAATGTGCGCCACAGTATGGTCATCAGCTTGCCAATCCTTATGTCGCGTCCGCTTATGACACTCTTCCTTGCCACAAGCACACAGTCATACCCCATCTGCCCGATGAACACCTTTGTGGCAAACGCCTGCAGGCTTGAGCCGAAGTTATATCCTGAGAAAAGTGTCGTCAAAAGTATCTTTCCCATTTCATTCCTTTCTTTTATTCCGAGGTGCAGCCTGACTTATAAGACGTATCACCCCACACACACGGTCTTTAATGCTCCCAGCAGACGCGTAAGATAAAACCTGATGCTGTATCTGCCCTTGCCGCCAAGCAATATCCTCGTGTAGGCCACCACCAGAGCCCATTGTGTCCTTGCTATGCTCATGCGGCCCTGCTGGGGA
>CAMGFM010000253.1 GCA_946055365.1 uncultured Prevotella sp.
ATGCAAAACAGGCACTTTTCGGTCGCAAAAGAGGCTCTTGCCAGTCATGAAGAGCCTCTTTCAGAATAGAAAAGAGCCACTTTTGCACCAGCGCACGGCAAGGGCATGAGTGCATGCGCAAGCATTTGCATCATGACACACCATCTTTTGCGATTTACACATCGTGCCTCTGTCCGCCCTCACGGCCTGCACGTGCCTGCGCAAAAAAGGGTGTTTGTGAGCCTCGTGCCTACAGTTTGCCCTCCTCTGCAAAGCTGTAGTATTCGCCGTCGGTCACTATGACGTGGTCGATGAGCCTTATCCTCATGGTCTTGCACGCCTCGTTGACGTTTTGCGTGATGCGTTTGTCCTGCTCGCTTGGCTGGCAGTTGCCCGAGGGGTGGTTGTGGCAGAGACATATTGCGGTGGCGTTGTTGAGCAGAGCCTCCCTCAGCACGAGTCGCACGTCTATGGCCGTCTCCGTGAGTCCGCCCGTAGAGAGCAGCACCTCTTTTATCAGTTTCATCCGTTGGTTCATGAGCAGCACAAAGGCCTGCTCCACGGGGCTGTCCTGCGTGCGGCTGAGCATGTAGTTGTAGATGGCGAGGGCAGAGTCGAGCGTCTCACGATCCATCACCTTGCACAGCTGCCTGCGTTTGCCCAGTTCACATGCCGCCATTATGCTCACGGCCTTTGCCTCGCCTATGCCGTTATACCGTGTGAGCTCGTGCAGCTGCATCTTGCCGAGCGTGTTGAGGTTGTCGTTGCAGTCGTGCAGTATGCGCTGCATGAGTTTCACCGCGCTCTCTTTGGGCGAGCCGCTGCCTATGAGTATTGCGAGCAGCTCAGAGTCGGTGAGTGCCGACGGCCCTTTGGCCATCAGCTTCTCCCGTGGTCTGTCTTCTTCGGGCCATTTGTTGATAGATAGGCTTGTCATGTCGTTGTGGGTGTGTGTGAGAAATGGGCAGGGGTGTGCGTGGAGGGGTGTGTGGCCGTGCGTGAGACGTAGCGGGCTGCCTGCGGCGCAGGCTCTCAGCATGTGCGGGGCATACAGACATGGTCTGTGATACACGCTCTCGGCGTGTGCCTGATGTCACTTGTAGAACGTCTTTTCAAACGCCGCGAACTCGTCCTTGCCCATCACGCAGCGTTTCCACCATGCAGCGAGAAAGCCCGAGCCATATCCCGTGAGCTGTATGTATGCCGCGGCTATGCTCAACAGGCCTATGCGCGCGCTGGCATATTGCATCGTGGCATCTGTGAATATGATGAGGCTGTAGGCCAGGAGCGGCATCAGGGCTGTCCATGCGAGCGAGGGGCAGAGGCAGAGCGTCAGCAGGAACGCCACGGCGAGGGCGGCGGTGCCGAGGGTGAACACCATGGGCAGGAGATGCACCAGCTTCAGCGACCCGGGATGTCTCTTGTGGAGGTTGATGCGTGCTATGCCGCTGTTGTAGACCTGCCTGAAAAACTTGCGGAAGTCGGTGCGCCGCTTGTGCCACACCCATGCCTCGGGAAAGAGGCGGCAGCTGCATCCTGCCTTGAATATGCGTATGGAGAAGTCGATGTCCTCGCCGAAGCGCATGCGTGAGAAGCCGCCGAGACGGGCGTAGGTGTCGCGCCTTATGCCCATGTTAAACGACCGGGGGTAGAACTTGTCGAGCTTTTTCTTGCCTCCGCGTATGCCGCCGGTGGTGAAAAAGGAGGTCATGGAGTAGGATATGGCCTTCTGTGTGGGCGTGAACGACTCGTGGGCGCGGTCGGGGCCGCCGAAAGCGTCGGCACTCTTGCGGCGCAGCTCGCTGTCGACGGCACTCAGATAGCCGTCGGGCAGCACCACGTCAGAGTCAAGCACCAGCACATAGTCGCCCTTGGCACGCTCCACGCCATAGTTGCGGCTCTGTCCGGGGCCTGAGTTGTCCTTGTAGTAGTAGTGCAGGTCGAGCTGTCCTGCATATCTGTCGCACACCTCGCGGCAGTCGTTCTGCGAGCCGTCCTCCACCACAATCACCTCAAAGCACTTGAGGGTTTGCCGTGTCATGCTTGCGAGTAGTTCGTCCACCTCGTCGGGGCGGTTGTAGACGGGTATAATGAAGCTGTAGAGCATATATAATAATGTATATAGGGGAAAGGCTGTTTTTGTACTATGGGCGTGGCCGTGCCAAAGGTGTGGCGTTGGCGTGCCGTGGCTGCAACAAAAAAGGAGTGAAAAAAGGCCTCGCCTTTTCACTCCTTGTCGTTGTCATTATGTCTTGCCCCATGTGCTTGTGGCCCGTGACGCGCCGTGTGTGACGTGCAGGGCGGGGCAGGGACATCATGTTATTCCTTTATGCGCTGGAGATAGCTGCCGTCGCGTGTGTCAACCTGCACAAGGTCGCCCTCGTTTACGAAGAGAGGCACGCGTATCTCCACGCCTGTCTCGAGAGTGGCGGGCTTGAGGGTGTTGGTGGCGGTGTCGCCCTTTACGCCGGGCTCAGAGTGAGTCACGCGGAGGTTGGTCTTCACGGGCATCTCGCCGAAGAGTACTGTCTCTGTGGTTGCGTCTGACACCACCTCGATGATGTCGCTCTCCTTCATGAAGTCAACGCCTGTGATGAGGTCGTGGGCTATGGGAATCTGGTCGTAGGTCTCCTGGTTCATGAATATATAGTCCTCGCCCTCCTTGTAAAGGAACTGGTAGGGGCGACGCTCCACGCGCACGTCCTCGAGCTTTTCGCTGATGTCAAAACGTCTCTCAAGCACACGGCCGTCAACAACATTCTTGAGCTTAACGCGCATGAAAGTGTTGCCCTTGCCGGGCTTTACGTGAAGGAAGTCGATGACGAAGAACAGCTTGCCGTCCATACGGATGCATGTTCCCATCTTGATGTC
>CAMGFM010000254.1 GCA_946055365.1 uncultured Prevotella sp.
TCTTTTGTGCGAGCGTGGCAAACTCTACCCTGCCGTCAATATAGTCGGCAAAAAACTCCATGGCAGACCTGTGACCCGGCAGTCTGCAAGAGCCACAGCCGCCGCAGGCAGGTGCCTTGCAGTGAAACGCTCCCTGATGAACCTTTCGCGCTCCTCGCGATCGGAACTGTCTATTCTCGGTGCTATCATTTCCTTATTCTATTGCACATGAAAAAAACTCACATACTACACGCATGTATACACATACACAGCTGAGACAATCTCCCATACCACACATATTATAATATGTACTGCCGATATAAAACCCCTACACAGCACACATAAAAAAACGGCACCTGCCCAACAAGGGAACAGATGCCGTCCGAAGTTATTAAATTATTAGCGATATTAGTCCTTGTTGGCACGTTTGCGCTCCATGTGGTCGAGTATCATCTTGCGCATACGTATGCTTTTGGGAGTAACCTCCACAAACTCGTCTTCCTTTATGTACTCAAGGCACTCCTCGAGACTCATTATGACCTTTGGTATCACGCGCGCCTTTTCGTCGCTGCCGCTGGCACGCACGTTGGTGAGCTGCTTGGCCTTGGTCACGTTAATCACGAGATCGTTGTCATGCACATGCTCGCCCACTACCTGACCACCATAGACATCCTCACCCGGGTCTATGAAAAATTTGCCTCGGTCTTGGAGCTTGTCAATGGAGTAGGCATAGGCCGTGCCGTTCTCCATGGCTATCATCGAGCCGTTGAGACGGCGCGTAATGTCGCCCTTATAGGGCTGATATTCCTTGTAGCGGTGGGCCATGATGGCCTCTCCCTGACTGGCGGTAAGCACGTTGGTGCGCAGTCCGATGATGCCTCTCGACGGCACGTCAAACTCTATGTCCACGCGGTCGCCCAGTGTCTGCATGGAGGTCATCTCTCCCTTGCGCCTGGTGACCATGTCTATCATCTTGCTGGCAAACTCTTCAGGCACGTTGATGGTAAGCTCCTCTATAGGCTCGCACTTCACGCCGTCAATCTCCTTGTAGATGACCTGCGGCTGTCCCACCTGCAGCTCATAACCCTCACGTCTCATGGTCTCGATAAGCACTGAGAGGTGCAGCACGCCGCGTCCGCTGACAATCCACTTGTCGGTGGTGTCCTCAAAGGGGCGCACACGCAGTGCAAGGTTCTTCTCCAGCTCCTTCTGCAGGCGGTCGTTGATGTGGCGCGAGGTCACATATTTGCCTTCCTTGCCAAAGAACGGCGAGTCGTTGATGGTAAACAGCATGCTCATAGTGGGCTCGTCAATGGCTATAGGTGGCAGTGGCTCGGGGTTTTCAAGGTCGCAGATGGTGTCGCCTATCTCAAAACGCTCAAGCCCGACGATAGCACAGATGTCGCCAGAGTGTACTTCAGACACTTTTTTCTGTCCCATGCCCTCAAAGACATGCACTTCCTTGATGCGTGTCTTCTCGAGAGAGCCGTCACGGTGGGATATGGTTATGCCCATGCCCTCGCAGAGCGTGCCACGGTGCACGCGGCCCACGGCAATGCGGCCCGTGTAGCTGGAGTAGTCGAGCGACGTGATGAGCATCTGCGGCGTGCCTTCGAGCATCCGCGGCGCGGGTATCACCTCTACTATCTTGTCGAGCAGGTAGTCTATATTGTCAGAGGGCTTCTGCCAGTCTTCTGCCATCCAGCCGTTCTTCGCAGAGCCATAGACCACGGGGAAGTCAAGCTGATCCTCGGTGGCGTTGAGCGAGAACATGAGGTCGAAGACCATTTCGTAGACCTCCTCGGGGCGGCAGTTGGGCTTGTCGACCTTGTTGACCACCACGATGGGCTTGAGGCCTATCTGCAAAGCCTTCTGCAACACGAATCGTGTCTGCGGCATAGGGCCTTCAAATGCGTCAACGAGCAAGATGCAGCCGTCGGCCATGTTCAGCACTCGCTCAACCTCGCCTCCGAAGTCAGAGTGACCCGGAGTGTCTATGATGTTTATCTTTGTTCCCTTCCAGTTAATGGACACATTCTTGGAGAGAATGGTTATGCCGCGCTCGCGTTCCAAATCGTTGGAGTCCAACACTTGGCCGCTGTTATCCTGTCCCTCGCGAAACAGCTTGCCCGCGAGCATCATCTTGTCCACAAGAGTGGTCTTGCCATGGTCTACATGTGCGATAATGGCAATGTTTCTAATGTCCTGCATTTATGTCTACCTTAAAAAACTTTCTGCAAAGTTAATAATATTTGTTCATATCATGAACTAACACGGTCAATAAATTGCGCTGTCAACCGCATATTGATGTACACGGCACACAGTAAGGGGGCTGCAAGGGTGGCTTTTGGACGCATTTTGTCTATCAACATCGCATGACGGCAATGTGTATAAGGCTTGCTTGAAAATAAAGGATTGTGTGTGGGCTACGCCAAAGAGGCATTTTGGATGGGGTAAAGAGGCTCTTTATGCAGGACAAAGTGGCACTTTAGACAAGGTAAAGTAGCTCTTTATACAGAGCAAAGAAGCAGTTTAGACGGGGCAAAGAGATTCTTTGGCAATGTGAAGGCCATCCGCCTGCCACAAAAAGGCATGGCAGGGTCTCTCTGACAGCCCTGACGGCAGACGAGTATGGCGCAAAAAAATCCCGACACTCGCAATGAATGTCGGGACGTGTGTCTTAAGCAATTTTGCCTTGCACTGTACCAAAGGCCCGGTTGCCGATTACTTGCGGAGACCGAGGGCCTTGATGATGGCACGATAGCGGTTGATGTCGCGATCGTAGAGATAGTTGAGCAGTGCGCGGCGCTTTCCTACCAGCTGTGTCAGTGAACGTGCGGTAGTATAATCTTTA
>CAMGFM010000255.1 GCA_946055365.1 uncultured Prevotella sp.
TTATGGGACAGTCAGCATGCATTCATAAACCATTTCTCTTGCAATCTGCATTTGCTCCTCCGTCTTTCTTTAAGTGCTGAATGTTTAGAAGCTATAGCCCAAGCGGAAATATACACCGTTTGCCTTGCTCTTTCCGTCCTTGAATACATCACTCAAACCGAGCTCATACCCCACCTTCAGAGAGAAATCCTTATAGCTTGCCTTAACACCAGCCTGCCATCCCATGCTAAAAGTTTTCACTTCCTCTGCATCATCCTTGGCAATCATGATGTCTGCGTAAGGTCCTGTGAGTATACCAAGCTTTACATTGTCAGACTTAACGAAATTCCAGGCTGCGTTAGCGTCTATCTGCACAAAGCCGGGGCTCCAGTCCTTAGCTCCTTTTGTAACATAGGACACGCCAGCAGTCCAATCAAACGCACCGCTAATGGCAGACGTGTAATCGAGACCGATGTTAAGAGGCTTGAACTCTGAGTCTGCACTTCCACCATCCAGGCTTACGCTGGAGAGATTTGCACCATACCATACGGTAAACTTCTTCTCTTCTTGTGCATTACAAACGGTAGACAAACCGCCAAGAAGCAGGCAGAGGGCCGTAAAAGCAAATTTTTTCATGATTAATATAAAAATTTGTTTGCCTATTGACTCCCCAAGCTTAGCCATTGTTTTTACTTTTGCATTGTATAGCTATATACGAAAAAAGCGTGGAGAGTCTTACCGGTCACTCGCTCCACACTCTGAGGCTCTGGCATGCCCATCCAGTCAAGAACGAGCAACGCACAGAAACCCACGCCGATGAGTTTATATACATACCACCAACCGCCAATGCACTTTATCTTACGACAAAGCGCATCAGTAGCGACCTGGGGTTATCTATAAATACATCCCATGAGCATCTATCGTTGCATTGTTCCATGACTGGATTGAAACTGCCAGATTTCAGAGTGTCAAGAAACAAAGCGCACAATAAACGCTTTCCCATAAATAGCAACTCTCATAATCGCCCCTGCCTCTTGCCGCTTACAGATTTCTCCTTTCGGCCAGCATCGGCGTGGACTTCCACAGGGCAACAAGCCAAGGCTATATGACCTGCATTGTATAAAAGTTGATGCAAAGTTAAGTTATTTATTGTGAACGACAAAATAAATAATTCGTTTTTTTGACAAATCTTATAAAATTTTTTACTCTCGTAGAGCCAAACTGCAAATGCACGATTAAAAAACTATGAAGAAAAGTTTTTTTGCATGTACGAACTTGTTTTTTTCTCACACATGAAGATGTCGTATGAGGCATTTTTAATTTGTCTTCTGACTCGTTTTAAAGCGTCATCTGATACGTTTTAACGTCATCCGACTCCTTTTAAAAATGTCTTCTGATACGTTTAAAATGTCATTTAAGGCAAGCGCAGGTTTTAGCGTGTCATTTTCTTATCACTGACATCATTAATAAAGCAAATGAAAACAAAAACATGCTTCATGAAAGAACAAGATGAATGAAGCGTCACCGCCCTCTCCTCCCTTACAAGCCACGACTCTTTTCACAAAGTGCCGCTTTTCATCTGCCAAGTGCCACGTTCCTGACGCTAAAGTGGCACTTGCCGTTGCTCAAGTGGCTATATGATTTTTGACGGACTGTCTGCCGCTATCAAACAGACGCGCCTGCACAAGGCACGCCCCAGTCATATCGCCTCGAAAAAATTTGCCTTTTCGGCCAAAATCAAGGCAAACAGTAGCATAAATAGCAGCATTTACTATAAAAATAAAAATAAAAATGTCAAGTGGCTGATAATTAACCACTTGACATTTTGGAAAGTGCGCCTGATAGGACTCGAACCTACACGTCCTGCGACACCAGATCCTAAGTCTGGCGCGTCTACCAATTTCGCCACAAGCGCATTGTGCCATGTTTCCGTTTGCAAAGTTACGCTTTTTTATCCGATTACACAAGAGCGGCGGCTGATTTATTGCTGTCTCTTGTCATTGTGGGCGGCTTGTGATGCCCAAACGAGGAAGTTTCTTAGGCGGAGCGAGACGCTATAAAAGACGTGAGTAGTAAGGACAGAAATGTCAAGGCAAACGACAACTGTGTCAGGCACAAGTACGGGTGCGTCAAGGCAAACGACAGCTGTGTCATGCGCAACGACGGGTGAGTCAAGGCAAACGACAGCTGTGTCATGCGCAACGACGGGTGCGTCAAGGCAAACGACAGCTGTGTCATGCACAAACAATATTTGCGTGAAGCGCAGGAACGGTCGCGTCAGGCATGTGCCTGGAGCCGTGCTATAAAGTCCTTCATCTGTTGTTCGTGCCTCTTGGCCTGCAAGAACAGGTGCCATTGGTTGAGGGCTCTCACGAGGTTGTGCTCAGGATATTGGCATTTCCAGTAGTGGTCGCCGTTGAGATAGTCCCAGAGGAAGCGCACGCACTGCATGTAGGGGAAGAGTTCGGCGGCATAGGGCAGCAGCGAAATCTCCAGAGGAGTGAGAAATGCGGAGGCCGACTCCACATATCCGCGCGTAAAAGACTCGAAGATGTCCATGCGGAAGTCTATCCTGTCATACTCAGGCGAGTCTTCCGCCAAGGTATTGGCGGCTGTGCGCAGGAAATCGCCGTAGTCGCTCACGAAAAGCGAGGGCATGACAGTGTCAAGGTCAATGACACAAAGCACCTTGCCGTCCTCGTCAAACATCATGTTGTTGACCTTGGTGTCACAATGGCACACACGCTTCTGCAGCTTGCCCTCACGGTGCAGCCGCTCGCCGAGACACATCTCCTCCATATAGTTTTCTATCTCCGCCACAAACTCCTTCACGCTGTCGGCGC
>CAMGFM010000256.1 GCA_946055365.1 uncultured Prevotella sp.
AGCTCTCACAAACAGGAACAGACCCATTCGTCAATATGGCTGAACATCATTGCCTGCAAGACCATAGCCTCTCGTCAACACCGAAAAAGGCTCACTCCCCAATGTTCACGATGTTCTGTCCCACCACATAGCCCGTAGTCCATGCCGCCTGAAGGTTAAATCCGCCTGTTATGGCATCTATATCCAACACCTCGCCTGCAAAATAGAGGTGCGGACAAGCCTTGCTCTCAAGCGTATTGATGTTGACCGACGACAGCGACACGCCTCCGCAGGTCACAAACTCCTCACGTTGCTTGCCGCGTCCCTCAGCGTGGCAGATGTAATTGACGAGAGTCTCCACCATGCGGTTGACTCCCTTGCGCCCAAGTTCCTGCCACCGTCTCTCGGGGGCGATGCCTGCCCTGTCGAGAAGGTGCAGCCACAGGCGTGAAGGCAGGTCATAGGGACGCACATTGGCCACCTGCCTTTGCGCACAGCCCTCGCACATCGCACCAATCTCCTCCTCCACCTCGGCACGGGTGCGCTCCCCAGTCCAGTTGACCGCCACGTCGCATGTCCATTGCCTCTCCGAGAGATAGCGTGCGCCATGTGACGTGAGCTTCAGCACAGCCGGGCCGCTTATGCCCCAGTGTGTCACGAGCACAGCCCCTGCCGCACGCAGGCGTGTGGACGGTATGGACACCGTAACATGCTCCACCACCGTGCCCATGAGCTGCTGGAACGCCCTGTCCTTGACGTTGAGCGTGAACAGCGACGGCACGGGCGGCTCTATACTGTGTCCCAGCGAGGCAAACATGCCCAGTCCCTCGCCGCGCGGCGCGCCTCCCGTGGTGACAGCCACGCGGTCAAACGTGCCGCAGCTGCCGTCGGAAAACTCCAGCCGCAGCCTGCCGTCAGCCTCACGCGACAGTGCCGTGAGACGGCGGCCCGTGAGCAGCCTTACGCCCAGTCGGGCGGCGGTTGAAGTGAGACAATGCACTATGCTCATGGCATCCTGCGACTGCGGAAACACGCACTGGTCGTCCTGAGTGACGAGTCTCACTCCCCTCTGCTCAAACCACCGCCACGTGTCGCGATGATCAAACGAGCGCAGCAGGCGTTTCATCACGTTATGTCCACGCGGATAGGCCTGTCTCAGGTCTTTGATTTCCTCAAACGAATTGGTGAGATTGCAGCGTCCGCCTCCCGTGACAGCCACCTTGGCAAGCGGACGGCTATTGCGCTCAAACACGGTCACCTGTGCGTCAGATCGTCGGCTCTTAGCCTCTATTGCGGCAAAGAAACCCGCTGCCCCGCCACCCACGATGGCTATCTGCAATGGCCGACGGCGGCTGTGGGCGGCTGTGTCCTGCCCCTTAATGTTGTCTTGTATGTTGTCGTTGTTCATATCTCGTCGGGCCATGGACATGGCTTGCCGTTGTTTTTAAATGTGGGCCGTTGCGCGTCCATCCTTCTCAGCTCCTTGCCGAGCAGGCGTGACATGCGCCTGAGAATTTTTGGGCGTTTGCCTGCGAGATTGTTACACTCGCCTATGTCCTCACGTATGTTATAGAGTTCCTTAAACCCCGTGTCATAATAATAAATCATCTTCCAGTCGCCGTGTCTCACCGTACACGTAGTGCCGATGCCCGGTCCCTCGTTGTCCCAAACGTTGGGACAGTTCCACACAAGCGTGCGTCCGCGTGACGGATTGCCCTTGCCCCTAAGGAGCGGCACAAAGCTGCGTCCGTCAACAGTCTGCGGAGTGTTGTAGCCGTCAACGTCTGCCATTTCGAGTATGGACGGGAAGAAATCCTCTGCCATCACATAGCTGTCGCAACGGCTGCCTTCTGCCGCCACGCCCGGCCATTTCACTATCATAGGCTCACGTATGCCGCCCTCATAGGCCGAGCCCTTGCCGCAGCGCAGCGGCGCGTTCTGAGTATAGAGCGGCGGGTCGCGCCAGTAGGTGCCTGTGGCATAGCCCCCGTTGTCTCCCATGAAGAGTATTATGGTGTTTTGGGCCAGTCCCTTGCTTTCGAGCCAGTCCATGATGTCGCCGAGACTCTTGTCCATGCCCTCTATGAGCGAGGCATAGGCGGCCTCCTTGTCGGAGAGTGCAGGCTTGTAGTTGGCAAAAAACCTCTCGTCCTTGTCTATCGGCACATGTATGGCATAATGCGACATGTAGAGATAGAAAGGCTTGCCCGTGGTGAGCGCGCTGTCGAGCGCGTGGATGGCCTCAAGCGTCAGTGCCTCCGTGACAAACGTGCCGGTGCCCCAGTATTTCTCAAGCCCGGGAACGGCCTGTGGCGACACGGGATTTCCCTCAGCGTCGTGTCCATAGTTAAACTCGCTGAGATAGGTGGCGAGACCGCCTCCTGCGTGGCCCGCAATGTTCACGTCAAAGCCGAAATGCAGCGGGTTTTCGCCCGGAGTGCCGACAGCTCCCCAGTGTGCCTTGCCACAATGTATGGTATGATAGCCAGCCCTGTGCAGATATTCCACAAACGACGTGGCCACAAATGTCCTGTCTGTGCCGGGTGTCTGGCAGATGCCGTTGCAATTCCACGCAGGCAGGGTCACCAGAGGGTTCTCGCCGTCGGTAGTACGGTCCTTGTGCAGAGTCCAGTTGGTCACTCTGTGACGCGCAGCGTTAGCTCCCGTCATGAGACTGCACCGTGTGGGCGAGCTGATGGCAGACGCATAAGCCTGCGTGAACATCATGCCTTGCCTTGCAAGCCGCTCCATGTTGGGAGTGTTGTAACGTCGGTTGAGCGGAGTGGGCCTGTCCCAGAACGGGAGCGAGGTGTCCTGCCACCCCATATCATCTACAAGG
>CAMGFM010000257.1 GCA_946055365.1 uncultured Prevotella sp.
AACTGTTATTGATATTGGCTATGACCGTGCTAAATACGGCTTTGATGGCAACACGTTTGCAACCGATCCTAAGGTCAGCGTCATAAAGCCTTATATAAAGGGTACTGTGGACGTTGTCAATGCCACCACGACGGCGGTCGACACGCCTGCTCCTACGGAGAATGTGGCACTGCACAAGGAGACGACTGCCACCGTGGGTTACACCAGCACGTTTACAGGACTGATAATGTCTGGCAACAAGTATCTCTCTACAAAAAATATATTGCTGGTGGAGGCAGACGGCAACTACTATTATGTCACCGCCGAGAAGATAAACGAGGCAAACACTGCCGCTGACGACGTGTTTGAGCGTGGCAAGAACTATATCATCAATGTCGAGGTCAAAAAGACAAAGATAGTGGTGACCGCCACCGTGACCGACTGGGTGGATGTAGAGGCCCAGGAGGTGTCGCCAGTGATAGATGTCACGGCAGATGTAGGCACGGGCGACGGCTCTGCGGCAGGTATAGGGGCTTTCAGCTTCTATCGCTTTGCCGACGAGAATGTCACGCCGCCTGCTGACACTAAGACAGGCACATACAGCGATCTGCCGGCTCTCATCGAAAACGGATGTTACAAGGAAGAGACGTTTGTCACGCCCAGCGGCACAGGCACAAAGCAGGACTGCACGTTTGGCACAACACTCTATTGGCGCGACCATAACACCCACTACCATTTCCGTGGGGTCTATCCGCGCACGAAGACGGCAGGCACAGACGCTCCTTTGGTGAAGCAAGATGCCAATGGGGTGCAGTGCATAGAGGTGTGGAACTGCAAGTATGTGTCTGCGGAAAGCTCTTTCCCGAGCAACCTGCTCATAGGTGCTCCCGAGATAGCCAGCAACACTTCATGCGGCAGCCCCTACCACACACAGGAAGACATGTCGCTGCATGGGGTCTGCGCCCGTGAGGCATCAATAAACATGAATTTCCGCTATATGATGTCGCAGGTGGTAGTAAACCTTAAGACCACTGACATGTCTGACGCCGTCAATCTCGGTGCCAATACACGTGTGGAGATTGAGGGAGGCTACACTAAGGGATTTGTGGGGCTGCACACACGGAGCATAGAGAGCCGTGACGACAATGTTGCTTACGACATGCACAACGTGGATGGCAATGCTCTTCAACGTCATGATGCCATCGTGCCGCAGCCTTTGGCAGGCCTCAAGTTCAAGATATACGTCATGAACGAGGCAGGCACGGCGGTTGACGATGTCTATATGGCAGAGATAGCCAGCATACCTGTGCGCATACAGGGCAGCGGCGGCGATTATACCACCATCACAGAGTGGAAATCGGGAGAAAAATACATCTACAACCTCCTCATCACCAAGACCGAGATTAAGGTGACAGCCACCATAACCGACTGGGTGACCAAGGAGTCGGGCGACATTGGCATCTGGTTTTGACAGCAGAGGGCGACGCCCTATTGAATGGCACTGAGGCAAGTCAGAAAGTGGCACTATGACAGGTCAAAAGTGGCGTTTTGGCGACACTCAGGAGGCGCTCTGGCGGCATAAAGCGGCACTTTTCACAATGCCGCGCGACACTCCGCCAGCCTCGGCAAAGGCAGAGGCACGCCCCCATAGCCAAGCATCTTTATACGCAAACAATGTGTGCAAATACCTATACAGGAGATATGATGAAGATAAAGACATTATATATATGTGGCATCATGGCTGCCCTGCTTTCGTGCAGCGACAGTCATGACCTTGACAGCCCCTATCTCAATGGGGAGGGGAAGACTCCCGTGAGCGTCTCAGCCCTGCTTGACATAGAGGGAGGCTCATCCAAGACAAGGGCAGCCAACAAGGACTTTGCGTCTGCCGACCGTCTGCTGGTGTATATGCGTCATGTGACGTGGGACGGCAACGTGGACGGCGAGAGACAAGTGGTCACCGCCGACAAGTCACCCAGTCTTGTGGTCTTGACCAAAGGCGGCGATGCCTGCACCGACTATTCTGGCGAAGACATCACCCCCATAGGCACCCCGAGCAAGCCGCTCGGGCTGTCCAGTACAAACACAAGGGTAGCCTCAGACCTCACCCCCACGATATATTGGGACGATTTCAGCACTAATGCCTCTGACCTCCGCACCACGGGACATTACCTCCAGAGCTATTATGGCTACTGCTTCAACGGCGGCGAGGGTGCAGGCAATGAGACAGGCTCTCTCCAGCAGGGTAACATAGCCGAGGCACTGGCTCCGACGACGGGTGTGCTGGGCTGGAGCGTGCCATACGACCAGGACACTGACGCTGACGCGCTGCGACATGCCGACCTGCTGTGGAGCGCGGAGCAGACCCCAGTGAGCTATACGCACGGTGATGCCAACGTGGGAGGACAGCACGGCACGCTGTTGCTGCCGTTCACGCACGCCATGAGCATGGTGACCGTGGTGCTGACGGCTGGCGACGGCTTTGATGACACCGCCTTTGACGACACATGGCTTGAGCTGCAAGGAGTGATGCGCGTTGGTAAAATCTCTGCACCCGACTATAATATAAGCGGTGTGGGGCAAGGCACAGACAACGTGGGACGCGTGAAGATGAAAAAGCACACTCCCAATACCGAGGCAGGCAAGACCACCTGCACATGGCAGGCGATAGTGATGCCACAGACCATGCTCACGCTGACAAACACCTTGTTAAGGATATGCAATGCCGACGACAATGACTATGAGGTGAAAGTCACCGACGCGCTCAAGGGCGAGTCGGGCGGATGGACAGGCGGACTCGATGGGGGCAACAAGATGAAGCCCGGCTATAACTATC
>CAMGFM010000258.1 GCA_946055365.1 uncultured Prevotella sp.
TTGTTAAATTAAAAGGTAATATATTTGCGAGTCACATGCAAAAATACTATTTTTTGTTCAAAGTCTGTAATATTAACTATTAAAAATTGTTTTAATTGCGTGTATTTATGCTTTTTCATGGTGCAGTGTAATACTCAGATGACAATTAAGCATGTTTTTTTACATGTTGTGCGTGTTTTTTTGATGATTGTTCCTCGTTGTGACGGTGTGCGTGGTGTGACAAAGAACGCATTAATTTGTCATGTCCTCGCTGAGAGTGGCTCGTCAGGGCGTGAGGTGTGGCTTTTGGGACGTGACGTGTCGGCTTGTGCGTGTGTGGCAGTGGGCTCGTGGCTCATGTCGTGGCGTGTGTCGTGGCGGCATTATGCTTAATAAATGATAAACGGGGTGCTTGCCTGCGTCTGTTTGTGCAAAAATGCTTATATTTGCAATGCCGTGGCGCGGCACGGGGTGAGCGTGTGCCGTCAGGCGGCTTTTTTATTATCTAACAAACTACGGCTATGAAATACGCGGAATACATCAGGCAGATAGAGATAGACTCGCTGTGGTGTGGCAGGCGACACGTGGTGTGGAACCTCGACCGTCAGGTCAACATCCTGAGCGGCATCAACGGCGTGGGCAAAAGCACCATTCTCAACAAGGTGGTAAAAGGGCTGTCGGCAGGCGGCGAGTTCACGAGCCACATGCTCAAGGGCGTGAGGCTCAAAGTGGAGCCGGAGGGCGCAAAATGGATAAGGTATGATGTCATAAGGTCGTTTGACCGCCCCGTCTACAACGTCGACGCTATGACCAAGCTCAACGCCTCGCTCTCGCATCTCGCCACGGAGCTCGACATTCAGCTCTTTTTCCTGCAAAGAAAATATCTTGACTATCAGGTGAACGTGTGCAACCGCATGATAGACATCCTCCAGAGCGGCGCGCCCGACGTTGCTGACAAGGCGCAGGCGGTGTCGCAGCCCAAACGCAGGTTTCAGGACATCATGGACAGACTCTTCAGCGAGACGGGCAAGAAGATTATACGCACCGAAAACGAGGTGAGGTTCAGGCAGATGGGCGAGGAGCTAATGCCCTATCAGCTGTCGAGCGGCGAGAAGCAGATGCTCATAATCATGCTCACCGTCTTGGTGCAGGACAACAAGCCTTGCGTGCTTTTCATGGACGAGCCAGAGGTAAGCCTGCACATAGAATGGCAGCAGCAACTGATAGATCTGATACTTCAGCTCAACCCTAACGTGCAGATAATCCTCACCACTCATTCGCCTGCGGTGGTCATGAACGGATGGACAGACAGGGTTACGGAGGTGAACGACATAACCGACGTTGAGTGACGTGGATTGTGTGACAAAAGTAACGGGGCTTGGACTGACGGGAGAGACGCTGCGGCAGGGCGCAGGGCGCAGGCTTGGCGTCATAAGATGCGGCCGTGACGTGCGGTTAGTGAGCGGCGTGTGTGTATGGGTTGCCGTAGCCCGTCGCTTGAAGGCCTGCCGCTTGTGGCCTTGATGCCCCGTCGATGTATTCCTGACACTAAAAACCGAGAAAGATATGGGCAGACGACTGACTGACAATATCAGTTCGCAATACATAGAGGCCGCCAACAGGCTTGCCTCCAAGAAGGCGAGGCGTCGCATAGTGGCTTATGTGGAGAGCTATGACGACGTGTTTTTCTGGCGTTCTGTGTTGCGGCGTTTTGAAGACGACAGACGCTATTTTGAGGTGATGCTGCCTTCGCGCCTTGAGCGTCTCGAGCGTGGCAAGAAAGCCGCCATAATGAGTCTGCTTGAGGGCGGTGCCGTGGGCAGGGACATGATCGCGTGTGTGGATGCCGACTATGACTATCTGCTGCAGGGCGCGTCGCCTGCGTCAAAGTGTGTGGTGGAAAACCCCTATGTGCTGCACACCTATGCCTATTCCATAGAAAACATGCAGTCCTATGCCGCCTCTCTGCATGACGTGTGCGTGGCGGTGACGCTCAGCGACAATGTCACGTTTGACTTTGAGGCTTTTCTGCGTGACTTCTCGCAGGCCGTCTTCCCGTTGTTTGTGTGGAACGTGTGGTCTTACAAGACTATGCCTGAGACAAGGTTCACTATCTCCGACTTCAACAAGGCCATAGAGCTTGGCAATGTCACGCCCGAAAACGCCGGGCAGCTCGTGCAGAGGCTGAGGCAGCGTGTCGACAGAAGGGTGGCGCAGCTCAGGCGACAGCATCCGGGCATGAGCGACAGCGTGGAGGCCGTCAGGGAGGAGATAAAAAGGCTCGGCGTGTCTCCCGAAACGACCTATATGTATATACAGGGCCACCACCTTTTTGACAAGGTGATTGTGCCGCTCATGAGAAAGGTGTGCGGACAGCTCGTGGCAGGGCGCGAAAAGGAGATAGCGAGGCAGAGTGTGCATGCCACGCAATATCGCAACGAGATGGCGTGTTACACCTCCAGCCTCGGCGACGTGGCCTTTATGTTGCGGCGCAACGTGGGCTTTATGCTCTCGCCGCAGTATCGGCGGCTGGAAAGCGACATCGTGAGGCTGCTCGGACGCGACGACAAGGCAGAGGAGACGGCAACAGGGCAGGACTGAGGCGAGGCTTTTCTTCAGATGTGGTGACGCATGGGCTTGGCGAAGTGGCTCTTTTCTTTTGCCAAAACGGCACTTGGGCTTAGCGAAGTGACGCATGGGCTTAGTGAAGAGGCACTTTTCTTTTGCCAAAACGGCACTTGGGCTTAGCGAAGTGACGCATGGGCTTAGTGAAGAGGCACTTTTCTTTTGCCAAAACGGCACTTGGGCTTAGCGAAGTGACGCATGGGCTTAGT
>CAMGFM010000259.1 GCA_946055365.1 uncultured Prevotella sp.
CAGTCCATGCACAAGAGGAGGCATGCATTGCTTGTGCTGTTGCAAGTGTCACTCGCCAAATAAGTCCTGCCCGATGGCAATAAGAACACTTGGCGTGCGTGGCATAGCCTGCCGCTCACGGTGCAGGCGGTGGCGACACACCCTCCCTGCATGGTCATTTGTGCTGACATCCTCCACGAGAAGAAGTGCGTGGGGCTTTGGCAGCCTTGCACAGCCATTATGTAGGGGCTGACACTATTTGCGGCGGCATACAAACATTCAGCACATCTTAAGGAAAACGCTATAATTATCACTATGACACCAGACTTTCTTTATATCAATTCCAGAGACAGCCTGTTGAGGCTCAACATCAATCACATCGTCTACTTTGAGGCTGATGGCAACTATACCATTATAACATCTGCCAACGCCGTCAGACACACCGTAGGCATGACGCTTGCAAAGGTGCAGGACATGCTCACGGAGTCATTGGGGCAGAGGGCGCAACGCTTTGTGCGTATTGGCAAAAGCCACATCGTCAGCATGAATTACATCAGCCTCATTGACATTCCCAAACAGACGCTTACGCTGAGCGATGATTGTTCATTCACTTTCAAAGTGTCAGTGTCAAAAGAAGCGTTGCGCAAATTAAAAGAAATATTTACAAAGCAAAGAACTAAATAAAATCATGGCAAAAGTAGAAGCCGTCATTGGCAAGGAAGAGGGATTGCACAGACTTCTGGTCAAAATAGGCCAGAAGGCATTTGTCATTGGACATCCGCAAAGCGTGCCAAACACAGTGAGCCGTGCGCATTGTAGCCTTTCTGTCGACTACTCCGACGATCAGGAACGTAAGGTAAGGGAGATAAGAATACAAAACCTTAAGCCGCAGAACATAACCTGCATCGATGGCCTGGAGGTAGAGTCAAAGTCCATCAAGGAGGGTGCGCTTGTGCAGCTCGGTTGTGACAGGTACACCGTGGACTTAAGGTCTGTTATAGACGGTATGCGCAAATTTTTGGCTCCCGTAGCTCCTCCTCAGCCAAAGGAATATTCCATAGCATCCCTGAAAAAGGTGTGGGAAGAATATGACGAAGAGAGACTGCGCATTACCGACGATGCTGCCAAAAGCGCAAACAGGCAACGTCTGCAAGGCATACTCTCTATGTGTAGCGTGTTGATAGGCTTTGTGCCTGGCGTAGACGATATTGTAAGAGTTCTCATCATCGTCGCCGCAATGTTCGTGGCCATATACTTCTTTGTCAAAGGCTCGTCAGACAAAACGGTACAGCGCAAGCTACATAGTCTTGACGGACAGTTCCGAAAGAGATATGTCTGTCCCAACCCCGAGTGTCGTCACTTTGTCGGCAATGTGCCCTATGACATACTGCGCCAAAATAGCGGATGTCCATATTGCAAGTGCAAGTATAAGGAGTAAAGGGCGGGATATACCGAAAACCGCGTGTTTTGTCATTTAACAAAGGGCGTTGGCTCAGTATCGTCAAAACCTCTTGACAGACTCGGGAAAACAGCGTACCTTTGTGTCAAGATAGGCTGCGGCTCGGCAATAGAAACAAGTTTCATTGCGCTCGCCTTGCACTATCTTTGTATAAGATAGGCTGCGGCTCGGCAATAAGAGCAAGCTCTTTGCGCTCGCCTTGCACTATCATAGTATCACAAAACACGACAAAACCATTAATTTAAAAAGTATAGGTCTATGAATGAGAGTACATTATTAAGCAGAGGCGTATCCCTTGGTGACAGACAGCCCGACAAGAGCAGCAAATGGAAACCGGTAGTAGTGGGCGGCATTTCTGCCATCGCATTGGGAGGCGTGTCCACGGTCGCCGTGGGCGCAACGGCAAGCCGCATGTCGCAAGATGCTGAGGATGACAGTGCGGATCCCATGAAAGATGGTGCCGCTGATGTTTCTGGAGCCGTGGTTGGAGGCGTGCCGACAGCCACAGTGGGAGCGGCAGTGGGTCATGCAAAGGACGATGCCGACAACGTGGACACACCCTTGACCAAAGTTACCGACTCTGTCTTTGTTGACAGCAGTGTTCCCGTGGCACATGTGAGCGACGACATGACATTCTCCGAAGCTTTCCACGCTGCCCATGAGCAGGTGGGCGAGGGTGGAGTCTTTGTATGGCGCGGTCAGGTTTACAACACGTTCTCCGCCGACGAGTGGAACGCCCTCACGCCTGCGGAGCAGGCACAGTTTGGCGGCCATATCCACGTGCAGTATAACGGCGAGCAGGCTCTTCAGCCAACGTCAGAGCCACTCGTGGAGGTAGAACACGAGGTGGAGATCCTCGGCGTTGAGGTTGTTCACACCGAAAATGGCGACTTGACAGTTGGTGGCGTGACTGTCAACGGCGAGGAATATGTGCTTGTGGATGTCAACGGCGGCGATTTCGACGTTGCAAGGCGTGACAACAACCACGACATGCGTATGCAGGATACAGAACCGGTCGACATTAGGGACGAACATGTCAGCGTCAAGGAATTTGCCAAGGCTTCCATTCATGATGACGGCCATAGTAATGTCGGTCATGATGACAACATGCGTATGGAAAACGGCATGGGGCAGATGGAGTATAGCGACGTTGACTACGTGGACAACGTCGATGCGCCCGATGTCGACGCGTGTGTGTGATGCTATATATATAATAAGGTATAGTGTCCAGCGTTTTCCCTAAGCCAAAAGAGCAGTGCAGGGCATAGCTTGCTCGCGCTGCGCCATGGCGAGAAAGGGCAGGATGAAACAGACACGCCTATATGAAAATGCTAAACAAGGCCTTTTATGGATCAAATCATTAAAATCAA
>CAMGFM010000260.1 GCA_946055365.1 uncultured Prevotella sp.
CCGTGCCTCCTTTGCCGCAGGTTTGTTTTTCCTTTATGCGAGATACGTTCCTCCTTTGTCGCAGGTTTTGCGCCGCCGTTGCTATATATATAATAATGTATAGGCAAGTATATGGCAGGTGCAGGCACAGACTGTGTGGAGTGACGGCATAGTTATTCTGCGTAGACCTCCATGCGGCATTTTGGGCAGTTGAACAGCAGTCTCATCTTTCTGCCGTCTGCCGACACGAGCCACAGCGGTTCTTTCCATTCAGGGTGCTTGCCGCCTCTCTTTACGCAATGTCCCATGGAATATTTCAGGCAGTAGCGGCAGGTCATCAGCGGTCCTGCTGCCGTGTCGCATGATGTCTCGTGATGCGTCTCGCCCTCCCGTGGGTGAAGAGTCTCGCATGCCCGTTGAGGATGTGCCACGCCATGCTCCTCATAAAAGCGCAGTGCGAGGCGGTTTGCCACGTTGCCCATGTCAAGAAGTGTCGGGTCGATTGACTTTGGCCTGCTTTCATCCCTTGGCGTTGCCGTCGTGAGGTCATGCCCTACGGTCTCGGGCCATGGCGAGGCGAGAAGCTGTGTCACGGCATCCCTTCTCATGGCCGCCATGACGCTTGCCGCCACAAACAACTGTCCTGCCTCTGGCGATATTGTGACAGATGAGGCTCTGAATGGAGTGCCTCCGAGTTTGGAGAGCAAAGCCACCATGTTGTCGTGTTGCGGTTTCTGTGCCATGTCGGGCGACAGGAGACGTGACACACACGTGCTGCGTCCGCCCTCGTCCTCGGCGAGCAGCGTCAGTCGGTGTGTGTGACATGTGTCGTAGTGCGTTGTGGTATGGTCTGTGTTGTGATCTCTTCCGTCGGGTTTTGCTGTCAGTCCTCCGTCAGTTGCCATTGTGCCGCTTTCGATGCTGTACTCCAGAGTCTCGGCAGTGAGCGTGAGTGTCAGTCCCATGGTTCTCACGGAAGTCTTGCCTTTCATGAGCCTTTCAAACACCATGTCATTGTTGCGGTAGAGCGCCATGCCCGGTCTCAGAGAGCGAGGCATGGAGTGGGGGAAGAGCCTGTTGCCCTCGGCGCGGTTCACCCTGAAGCCCTCCAGTTTGCCGTCGGGCGTAAAAAAACTCAGTCCGTCGCCGTTGGCAAATGCGGCCGTGCCTGCCACGTTGAGCGAGTCGCGCCTCATCTCCTTGACCTTGCCCACATATTCGCCCACGGCTTTGGGTGTGTGTATAGACGCTATGTCGGGCGTGCGTCCGTCGAGAAAGTAGTGGGTGAAGCCTCGGTTGAATGTCTTTCCTATATTAGGCTCAAAGGCATAGTCACATCTGCCCCACGAGGCCCTGCCATAGCGAGAGGGGTTTGCTGCCACTATCATGTCAAGCTGCCTGCTGTAGGCCGCCACTACGTTCTTGACGTATGCCACGTCCTTGAGCCGTCCCTCTATCTTGAGCGAGCAAGCCCCTGCGTCCACAATATCGGCGAGCCTGTCTATCTGTTTCATGTCCTTGAGCGACAGCAGGTGGCTGTCACGTGCAATCACCTTGCCGCGGCTGTCCACGAGGTCAAAGGCATGTCGGCAGAACTGTGCGCACTCTCCGCGGTTGGCACTCCTGCCGAAGCAATATTGCGAGGCACGGCACGCTCCTGAATAGCTCACGCACAGTGCGCCATGCACAAACACCTCAAGCTCCACGCCCGGCACCTCCTCACGTATTTGCCTAATCTCCTCAAGCGACAGCTCGCGAGCCAGTACCACGCGGCTAAAGCCAGAGTCTCTGAGCCATCTCACCTTGTCGGCACACCTGTTGTCGGTCTGCGTGCTGGCGTGCATCTGCGGCATACTCATTCCCTTGGCCTTGAGCCTTGTCATGATGTCAGCCACAGCCATATCCTGCACAAGCACCGCATCTACGCCAGCCTCTGCGAGGTCGGTGAGCATCCTTTCCACCTCCTTGAGTTCATGGTCATAGACAATAGTGTTGACCGTCACGTACACCTTTGCCCCGAACATGTGTGCGTAGGCGGCGAGTTTGCCTATGTCGTCGGTGCTGTTGCCTGCCGCCTGCCTTGCTCCGAAGCCGTAAGCCCCTATATACACGGCGTCAGCCCCGTGGTCTATGGCCGCGATGCCACACTCGAGATTGCGTGCTGGTGCGAGAAGTTCTATTTTCATGTTCCTTTTCTTGTCTTGTTTTCTTCTTTTATGGTGCGGTCATGGCTTTCCGCCTATGTCATTGATGTCGTAGGGAGTCTCCTGATAGATGTAATAGTTTATCCAGTTGCTAAACATAAGGTTAGCATGAGCCCTCCATCTCACCATAGGCTTGAGTTCTGGGTTGTTGTCATGATAATAGTGCACGGGCATCTCCACGTCATTCCTCTTGCCGAGGTCTCTTCTATACTCCCCGTCGAGAGTCAGCGGAGCATATTCCATGTGTCCTGTCACGAATATGCGCCTTCCCCCGTCAGCCAAGACTATTCCCACTCCGCTTGCGTCCGACTCCGCCACTATCTCCAGCCCTTTGTGCTTCTCTATGTCCTCTCTTCTCACCTCGGTGTGTCTGCTTTGAGGCATATAGAAGCAGTCGTCAAAGCCGCGGAACAGATGCAGTCTGTCGTCCTTGATTTCCTGTCTGAAGATGCCGAACATCTTTTTTTGCAAGGGATACTTAGGCACTCCATAGTGGAAGAACAGTCCGGCCTGTGCTGCCCAGCAGATATACATGGTGCTTGTTACGTGAGAGTCGGCCCATGCAAATATCTCTGCAGTCTCGTCCCAGTAGATCACGTCCATGTAATCGCGGTGTTCTATGGG
>CAMGFM010000261.1 GCA_946055365.1 uncultured Prevotella sp.
GACAAGCCCGCATTCAAGGATGTCTATTCGGTAATGAACAACTGGGGCGCAAACCACGGCGCAATCACCTATGGCCACGTGGGCGCAGACCTCATCACTCTCTGCTCTATGCTGCGCATACCAGTGTGCATGCACAATGTGGACGAGGACAAGATATTCCGCCCGGCGGCTTGGAACGCCTTTGGCATGGACAAGGAGGGCGCAGACTTCAGGGCTTGCAAGAACTATGGACCCGTCTACGGCGGCGGCTTCTGACGCATGATGTCACAAATGACTTTAGGGACAGGCGGACACAGGCTCTTTGCCGCGTGCTGGTGGCACGGAAAGGTCTTGTCCGCCCGCTTTTGATAAAATATAAACGGTAAGTGGAAAAACAATCAAACTACAATATCATCATGACAAGAAGATTTATCCTTAACGAAGTGTCTTATTTCGGACCCGGCGCACGCAGGGAGCTGCCCAAAGAGGTGAGACGACTCGGACTCAACAAGGCTTTCGTATGCACAGACAAGGATCTCGTGAAGTTCGGAGTGGCACAAAAGGTGTTTGACGTGCTTGACGAGGCTGCCATACCCTACGAAGTGTTCAGCGACATCAAGCAAAACCCGACCGTGAGAAACGTCAAGGCCGGACTTGATGCCTATGCCAAGTCGGGCGCAGACTTCATCCTCGCCATCGGAGGCGGCTCAAGCATAGACACGGCTAAGGCTGTGGGCATCATCACAAACAATCCCGAGTTTGCCGACGTGGTGTCGCTCGAGGGCGTGGCAGACACCAAGCACAAGTCAGTGCCTATTATCGCGCTGCCCACGACGGCTGGCACGGCCGCCGAGGTGACCATCAACTATGTCATCACCGATGAGGAAAACGAGAAGAAGATGGTGTGCGTTGACCCCAATGACATTCCTGCCATCGCCATCGTCGACGCAGAGCTCATGTACACGCTGCCGCGCTCGCTCACGGCGGCAACGGGCCTCGACGCACTCACTCACGCCATTGAGGGACTCATCACCAAGGGTGCGTGGGAGCTGAGCGACATGTTTGAGATAAAGGCCATAGAGATGATAGCACGCCACCTCGAGACTGCCGTCAACGAGCCGTCCAATCCCGAGGCGCGCGACGGCATGGCTGTGGCACAGTATGTGGCAGGCATGGCGTTCTCCAATGTGGGTCTCGGCGCGGTGCATGGCATGGCACACCCGCTCGGAGCTATCTTTGACATACCTCACGGCGTGGCCAACGCGCTGCTCCTGCCCGTGGTGATGGAGTTCAACGCGCCAGCCGCGCTCGCCAAGTATGTGACAATAGCCAAGGCCATGAACGCCTATGAGGAGGGCATGACCGAAGAGCAGGCCGCCAAGGCCGCAGTGGAGGCTGTGAGACAGCTGAGTGTGCGTGTGGGCATACCGCAGCACCTCTCTGAGCTTGGCATAAAGGAAGAGGATCTTCCGAGGCTCGCCAAGGCTGCCTTTGCAGACGTATGCACGCCGGGCAACCCGCGCGACATCACCGAGGCAGACATCCTCGAGCTTTACAAAAAGGCGTTCTGACCTCACACGACGCACCTACATGACAGGCGACGCTGCTCTCTGGCGCAAGAGACAGACGCACGGGGACAGCGTCGACACATATATAATATATAAACAACAAAAAGCAAAATATGATTACAGACGTTCATATACAGGAATTTCTGCGCCAGGCTCACCGCGTGGGTGATGCCGGCCTCACACTCTGCTCCAGCGGCAACCTCTCATGGCGTATCGGCGACGAGGCCCTCGTCTCCGGCACAGGCTCGTGGGTGCCTACGCTGCCCGAGAAGAAAGTTTCTATCTGCCGCGTGGCAGACGGTGCCGTGCTAAACGGCGTCAAGCCCTCCATGGAGAGCGGCTTCCATCTCGGAGTGCTGCGCGAGCGTCCCGACTGCAACGTCGTGCTGCACTTCCAGTCAAAGTATGCCACCGTGGTGTCGTGCATGAAAGACACGCCGACGGACTTTAACGTCACGGCAGAGGTTCCCTGCCACGTGGGGCGCGACATTCCCGTGATACCTTACTTCCGTCCGGGCTCTCCAGAGCTTGCCGAGGGTGTCAAGGCTGCACTCAAGGATCACAACTCCGCGCTTATGCTCAAGCACGGTCAGGTTGTGTGCGGCAAAGACTTTGACGAGGCTTTCGAGCGTGCCGTGTTCTTTGAGATGGCGTGCCGCATCATAGTGCTGAGCGGCGGACGCTACAACACTCTCACGCCAGAGGAGATAGACGATCTTGAGGCTTACGTGCTCGGAAAGAAGACAAAATAAATCGGCGGCATGACCGATGACCGGCGTGGAGAGGGCCTTGCGTGACGGCATGGCGGCCCTCCATGCCGGTCTTTGCGTTTTTTCCTGACAAACAAAAATACCTTTTACCTTTATGACCTATTTAGCTATAGACTTCGGAGGCGGCTCCGGGCGTGTCATTGCAGGCACTGTCACCACGGGCAATGACGGCAGGCGACGTCTCGACATGCAGCTTGTGCATCGCTTCGGCAACAGACAGGTGAGGCTGGGCGCGCATGTCTACTGGGATTTTCCCGCTCTGTTTGAGGATATGAAGACTGGACTGCGCAAGGCTGCCGCTCTCGGGCTCAAGGTTGACGGCATTGCCATCGACACGTGGGGCGTTGACTTCGGTCTCATCGACCGTGACGGCAACCTTCTGGGCAATCCCGTGTGCTATCGTGACAGCCGCACCAAGGGTATGCCCGAACTCTTCTTCCAGAATGTGGACCGCACGGCGCATTATGCCAAGAACGGCAC
>CAMGFM010000262.1 GCA_946055365.1 uncultured Prevotella sp.
AAGACCCGAAGTACAAGGGCGTGCTTACCACGGCAGAGCGTAACGCTGTCTCCGCAATACAAGACCCGGAACATGCCGTGGTGAAAAAGAACGATGACGGCACGCCATGGAAGCCCAACGGGTTACAAAAGAAGAATGCACAGAAAGCAATAGATAATTCCACAATCAATTCCTGGAATGACGTGATGACCCTCAGCAGGACCATCGTAAGCGTGTTGCAATCAGAATAATACAATCAGACGACAGATAAAGCCCATCCGCGCATAGCCAAAAACGCGGATGGACATCTGCTCAAATTCTTACAAAAAAACTTATACTATCATGAAGATATTAAAACTGGCAACAATACTGCTCTTATTTATAGGAGCGATAATTCTGGCAGCCAACTGGGGCAGCATATTCCCCAGTAACATCTCAGGCGAGGAGGACTTTCCCGACGAAGACAAGATAGACATAAAGGAGCAATGCGACAAGATAAGAACGGCATGGGAGTCGCAGCCCGGATGGTATGAGCCTCTCTACACCGAGCAACGCACCGACATAGACCAGAGCAACAACATGAGACTCTTCTCACGCAACGGCTACAACACCGTGAACAACTGTCTCAGGGAGACGGTGGCAAACAAGGCTCATGACGGCTATCTCGCCGCACTGAAAGCACAGCCTTTCAGCGCAGACAACCTTGCCATGCAATACAAGGGCATCACCCTGCTCAAGCAAAAAGAGCAGATGGGCAGCGACCCGCGCATCATAGAGGCAGAAAAAGCCGAGGCTCTGTATAGGCGCATCAGGCGGTTTGTGAACAGCAAACACAGCATCACGCCACACTTCAACAGCGACAAGGCCGAATGGACATCGTTCCTTAGCCTGCAAAACAGCATAATCAACAACGCCAAGTCGCTAAAGGCAGACCCCGCATATCAGCTGATGAAGACAGTGCCGGGCTTTGAGGAGGGACTGGACGAGAAGAAGCTCAAGGCAGCCACAGACCGACAGCGCAAACAGTTCCATGAAGATCTGTGCAGCCAGATTATCGACTACTTCAATGCGCAGGGCGAACCTACGGATGCCAACGTGAAGCTGCTCAATCAGATTTACAAAAATTTCTCCTACCAAGAGAGCAACTATGGAATCTACAGACTCGCCGAGTTTAAAATAGGTTACAAGGTGCAGTAATCGCATGTCGGGCAAGGCGAGGCGCATGCCGTGGCGGCGCAAGCTGCGTTTGTGGCAAGCCGCCGTCACACAGACAATGGCAAAGTGGCACTTCACAACCGCAAAGCGACACTTTGGCATGGGCAAAGAGGCACTTTGTGGCCACTAAAGTGCCACTTGCCAATACACTGTGCCGACTTGTGACACAAGGCAAAGCTCGTCACTACATGGCACAAGCCAAAAAAAGCGGCGCAAAAGCATCGTCTCACGACAAGCCTGACGCAAAACAAAAAAAACATTTAGTCATGAAACATCTGAAATCATACATGCTGTCTGCCATGCTCACCTGCACGGCTTCTGTAGTGTCTGCCCATGACGGAAGCATGGGCAGAGAAAACCACGCAATAGACCTCACATCCACCGACATGATGCCATATACCGCAATGACAGAGGCAGAGGCTTTTGCAGTAAAGGACTCTACTGACATTGAAAAGAAGAAAAAGGAAAAGGAAGAGGAAAAGAAGAGAAAGGAAGAGGAAAAGAAGAGAAAGAAAGAGGAAAAGAAGAGGCAAAAGGAAGAAGCTAAGAAGCAAAAGGAAGAAGCCGCAAATAATGCCCAAAAGCCAGAGCAAGGTGCTGCGATGCCCGCAAACGCAGACGTAGGAGCCGCTGCCCAAGGTGCCAACGCCGACTCAACCATGGATGTGGCACAGCTGAAAAAGGAAAACGAGGAACTCAAAAAGAAAATAAAAGATCTCGAAAGTCAGCTTGACGAGCTTAACAAGTTCAAACGCCGCATGGTGGCAGACCTTGCAAAGGACGTGGATGACGTGTGGATGAAAAAGTCATTTGCAGAACTGCGGGATGAAAGCACGGCCTTTGAGAAGGCGATGAATGACTATGCAGAGTTTGCAGGTCAAGACAGCGACGTGGCTGCGGCAAAAAAGAAAATGGATGTACTGAAGCAAGAACTGGCCGTGTATATGAACGCCCTGAAAGTGCTGAAAGAGAAGTTTGAGCTGCAAAGGGTCAACGCCGCACTCGCCAACGTAAGCTCACTGCTTGACAAGACTGACGTTGAGGGCAAGAAAAAGGAGCTGGACGAGGTGCGCAAGAAAGTTGATGACTACGCCGCAATAGTGCAGCTGTTTCAAGACATGGTCAAATCATTCAAGGAGAGTGGCAAGGCAGCCCCTGAAGATACCGAATATGACTATACTATGATAGAAGTCCTGTTGAAACAACAGCAGGACGACGACAACATCACTGCCTATAAATCCATCCCATGGCTGAAAAGACAGTTTGAGGAATACTTGAAAAAGGATGATAAGGAGAAAAAGGTAACCATCAACGAGGAAGTTGGAGAAGAGATACTAAAGATTGTCACCCAGTAAGCAGCGACACCAGTCATTACCCTTCACTAAACAAAAGAACAAGATATGCCAAAAACAAACCAACTGGCTCTCTGCATATACAAGGGTGCAAGCCTCAACGAACAACAACCGACACTGATAGTGTCGACGGGCGAGCTGCCGAAAGGATTTCGCCCTACCTACCCCACAAAGGTGGACGAAAAGGAGATGTGGACCGTCACCCATGCGCAGGAATACACACTCTATGCCTATTTC
>CAMGFM010000263.1 GCA_946055365.1 uncultured Prevotella sp.
GAGGGGCAGAGCCAAATTCTATGTTTCCTATTTTCACGCTACAAACAGCTTTTTTAATTAGATGTGGATAACACTCGACGCAATACTTACAGTTTATATTGCGCCGCAAAATTCATTACTTAGCTCAGCTAAAACATTAATATGCACTGCAACAACATTACTTAGCACCGCTAAAAACACGCCTTGGCAATGCAAGACACGCCTATTTGTCAGTGCCAAAGAAAGCGCGGTCATAGTCACTGCTCTCTGCAAGCCTGCCGTCGATGAGACACACCAGCTCCACGGTGGCACGGAAGCAAAGGCGGTTGTCGCTTTTTCTGAACAGGTCTTGATTGAACACATAGCGCAGGCCCTCCTTGCGCACGCCCAGCTTGGAGATAAAGATGTCGTCACACCGCAGGGGGGTCTTGTATTGCAGGTTCATGCGCGCCACGACAGCGTCTACGCCCTGTTCGTGGAGCTTGGCAAAGCTCACGCCCAGAGAGCGGAGATAGAGATGGCGCGTATGCTCGGTGTAATGCAGGTAGTTGGCGTTGTTGACTATGCCCTGTATGTCGCACTCATAGTCACGCACTTCCATTTCGGTCTCAAAAACGTATGCCATAAGTAGGTGTCTTTAGGTCTTATGTGTGATGTTGTGATATGTTGAACGCGTGCCTTGAGCCGCACACACAGGCGTGTCACGACGCAGCACGTCACTTGAGCGTGTGGAAAGTGGCACTTTATGTATGCCCAAGTGGCACTTCAGGATATGGAAAGCGGCACTTTCATAGTGCTAAAGAGCCGCTTTACTGATATAATAGCGTAGCCCGTGGAGAGTGCCGTCACATCAGGCAGGACAGGTGTGCGCCATGCGAGGTGGCGGCATGACACCCTACGAGTCCTAAGCCACGCCTCAGAGATAGAATATGCCCTCGGGACCCTCGTTGAACAGCAGGTCAAGCACGCTCATGTTGGGCTGGAAGCCACGGCGCAGCGCATGCACCTGATAGTAGACTGGCGGCGTGAACGACTCGTCGGGCAGCGGGTGCTTGGGACGGATGGCCTCACGGTAGTCGACAAAGCCCTCCACGGGGGTGTCGACATAGCTGTCGCTCGTCTCTATGTGCGGCGTGATGTCGAGCAGCTCGCACATCTTGAGTGTCGCCGCCATGTTATAGTCGAGGAGAAACGTCCACCTGCGCTCAAAAAACGGGCGCAGGTCGTCGGCATAATAGTCAAAGAAAGGGCTGTCGCCGTAGGCAGACATGAGGGCGTGCCAATGTACGTGCCGCCAGTTGCCATGATCGCTGACACGAATGTCGCGCATGGCGGCGCGGCTGTCGCCGTCAGGACGCTCCACAGGCACGGTGAGAGCCTGCGGGCCGTTGGCGGTGGCTATGACACAGCGGTTGCGGTAGGTCTGCTTGACGAAACTGTCGCACGACTCCACCACGCAGCGCGCGTGGCGGTGCAGTTTCTGATACCACTGCACCGGCCCGAAAAACGTGGACGACAGCAGGGCAGTGTCGCCGAGCGACTGTGCCAGGGCCATGGGGTCGTTGCGGGTCATTTGATGTTGTCTACAAACTTGAAAAGCCTGTTCCAGCGTATGCCGCCGTCGGGATTGCTCGACCACCAGATGAAGATGGGCTTGCCCACGACGTGGTCTTCAGGCACGAAACCCCAGTAGCGCGAGTCAAGAGAGTTGTGGCGGTTGTCGCCCATCATCCAATAGTAGTCCATCTTAAACGTATAGGTGTAGGCCTCCATGCCGTTGATATATATCTTGCCGCCCTTTATCTGCAGGTCATTGCCCTCATACACCCTTATGGGACGCTCATAGAGGGCTATGTTGTCCATGGTGAGCTTGAGGCTTGCGCCCTTCTTGGGTATCCACACCGGCCCGTAGTTGTCGCGCGTCCACCCATAGTTGCCGTTAAGAGGATAGATATCCCACGGATTGCTGTCTGTGGAGATGGCAATGCTCTCCACCACGTCCTTTCTTGAAGCCAGCACCTTTGCGCTGTTGGCTGTGAGTGGCAGGTTGCCGTGGCTGTTAAAGGAGGCAAGGTCTTCTGTGGACAGCCCGAGCTGGTCTATGAGGTCGATGGGGAACTGCGTGCGCAGCTTCATGTAGTAGTTATACTGCACGTTGTCTGGCTCTTTGTTTGGCTTACCGTCAAGATAGACTATGCGGTTCTTTATCTGGAGAGTCTGTCCTGGCAGTCCCACGCAACGCTTTACATAGTTTTCGCGCCTGTCGACGGGCCTTGCCTTCACGTGGCCGTACACCCCGGGGTTCTCGTTGATGATGAGCCGCCCGTCGGCGTATATGCGCTCAAAGAAATCGTGCCTTTCCTGTGCCGACATGGCAGCAAAGTCGGGCAGCGCGCCGAGCGATTTCTGCATGTAGGCGGTCTCGCCGAGGGCGTAGGACAGCGCATACATGTCGGCACTCTGATATTGGGGCGCGGTAAGCACAGAGTCGCCAGCGGGGAAGTTGAACACCACGATGTCGTTGAGCTGCACCTTGCCAAAGCCAGCGGCACGCTCATACTGCCATTGCGGCCATTCCACATAGCTGTCGCACTCGAGCAGAGGCAGAGTGTGCTGCGTGAGGGGCATGGTGAGCGGTGTCTGCGGCTTGCGAGGGCCGTAGCTCATCTTTGAAACAAAGAGATAGTCGCCCACAAGGAGTGACTTCTCGAGCGAGGAAGAGGGTATGACATAGTTCTGGAAGAAGTAGATATTGATGAAATAGACCGCCACGAGAGCAAAGACTATGGCATCTACCCACG
>CAMGFM010000264.1 GCA_946055365.1 uncultured Prevotella sp.
TTTTATAATTTTGCAACGTCTGTCACCACGCGTGACAGACTTACAGACAAAGAATACAACAATACACACATTTATAATGACAATAGAACAGCAAATAACACAATCTGTCATCGCAGCAGTGAAGCATCTCTACGGTCAGGAAGTGCCTGAGAAGATGGTGCAGCTGCAAAAGACAAAACGTGAGTTTGAAGGCAATATCACCCTCGTGGTATTTCCCCTGCTCAGAATATCGCGCAAGAAGCCCGAAGAGACGGCTGCCGAGATAGGAAGCTGGCTACAGGATCACTGCGAGGCAGTGGCGCGTCACAATGCGGTAAACGGATTTCTCAACATCGTGGTTGACAACAAGGCATGGCTCTCTCTGCTCAACGACATCAACGCCGACCCGAAATATGGAGAGAAGAAAGCCGACGGCAACTCGCCGCTCGTGATGATAGAATATTCATCGCCCAACACCAACAAGCCGCTGCACCTCGGACACGTGCGCAACAACCTGCTCGGATGGTCGCTCGCCAAAATCATGGAGGCCAACGGCAACCGCGTGGTGAAGACCAACATCGTCAACGACCGCGGCATACACATCTGCAAGTCGATGCTCGCATGGCTCAAATATGGCAACGGGGAGACCCCGGAGACGAGCGGCAAGAAGGGCGACCACCTCGTGGGCGACTACTATGTGGCATTTGACAAGCACTACCGTGCGGAGGTGGCAGAGCTGAAGGCGCAGTATGTCAACGAAGGAATGGACGAGGAGAGCGCGGAAAAGAAAGCCAAGGAAGACTCACCGCTGCTCAAGGAGGCGCACGACATGCTCGTGAAGTGGGAAAACAACGACCCCGAGGTGCGCGGGCTGTGGAAGAAGATGAACGAATGGGTGTATGCAGGCTTTGACGAGAGCTACAAGGCTCTCGGCGTGGGCTTTGACAAGATATACTATGAGTCAGAGACCTACCTCGTGGGCAAGAAGACCGTGGAAGAGGGGCTTGCCAAGGGCCTGTTCTTCCGCAAGGACGACAACTCGGTGTGGGCTGACCTCACCAACGAGGGACTTGACCAGAAGCTGCTGCTGCGCTCCGACGGCACAAGCGTCTACATGACTCAGGACATAGGCACCGCCGACATGCGCTTCAAGGACTATCCCATCGACAAGATGATATATGTGGTGGGCAACGAACAGAACTATCACTTTCAGGTGCTGTCGCTGCTGCTCGACAGACTGGGATTCAAGTGGGGCAAGGAGCTTGTACACTTCTCCTATGGCATGGTGGAGCTGCCCAACGGCAAGATGAAGAGCCGCGAAGGCACCGTGGTGGATGCCGACGACCTCATTGCCGCCATGATAAAGGACGCAAGGCAGACAAGCGACGAGCTCGGCAAGTTCAAGGATATGGACGAGACGGAGCGCAACGAGATAGCCCGCATAGTGGGTCTCGGGGCTTTGAAGTATTTTATACTCAAGGTAGACGCACGCAAGAACATGTTGTTTAACCCCGAAGAGTCCATTGACTTCAACGGCAACACCGGCCCCTTCATACAATACACCTATGCACGCATCCGCTCCATACTGCGCAAGGCCGAAGCAGAGGGTCTGACACTGCCCGAGACGCTCGCCCCCACCCTGCCGCTCAACGACAAGGAGGTGGAGCTGATACAGAAGCTCAAGGAGTATGGCGCAGCCGTGGAGCAGGCTGGCAAGGACTATTCGCCAAGCGGCATTGCCAACTACTGCTATGAGCTTACAAAGGCCTTCAACCAGTTCTATCACGACTATAGCATACTCGGTGCCGACACGCAAGAGGAGAAGATTGTGAGGCTCGTGCTGGCAAAGAACGTGGCAAAAACGCTGTATAACGGTATGCACCTGCTCGGCATAGAGGTGCCTGAGCGCATGTAGGCGAGCTGTGTGCCAAAAGCACGCCACCGTGTGCCAAGTATGGCTGACAAAACAGGCAAAAGGGCTGATTCCAAGTCATAAGGAATCAGCCCTTTTTACGTTGCCTTGCCACGGCAAGAAAGCACATACAGCCACTGCCAAAGGAGCAATGGCTGCATGAAGTGCCACTTTATGCAGGCAAAAGCGGCACTTTTCACCCCAAAAACGCCACTCTGCGCAGCTAAAGTGCCGCTTTTGCCAATCAAGAGCATCCATGCCCCGACGGCAAGAGACCTAACGGCAGGACACACGCTGCCTCATTTCACCTACAAAGGCGGCAATGCCCTCACTTCCTATATGGTTCTTGTGAATGACCCTATGACAGTTGGGACACACTGGAAGCAGATTTTGGAGTGCTTCGTGAGCCATCTGCTCAACGTTGCTGTCCTCATACATAAAAATGGGCTTGACATGATGTATCTCTATGCAGTCCTTTCCATAGCGTGTGCCATAGAACAAAGGAAAATTAAAGCCGCAACACTGACAGTGGATCATGCCATTGTGTGTGAAATGTTCTATCGCTATTCTTCTGAGAAGCGCAGACCGCTCTCTTGTCTGGACAGTTCTCGTGACCATGCGCCCCTCTGAGATAATCTCTTCAACGGGTAGCAGCTTCCTACTGCCACATGAGTTAATGCCTTCTATGGCCTCTTTCACGTCTTCATAGCCAAACTCGTCATGCAAAAGATAGTCTATCGCCTCCGCTTGTGTATTGATATATTCATAACCCTGCTGTGTCAGCCTGAACCCGTCCTTACAGTTGACGGCAAAGCCGCTCCTCTCAAGAGTGTCATGGCTTTTCAGGTTGCGTACTTTTTGGGAAAAATGCGTGTCATTCCTCCCGTC
>CAMGFM010000265.1 GCA_946055365.1 uncultured Prevotella sp.
ATACCTTTTCTCATTGTCAAAAGAGGCTTTTTAAATTGTCTAAAGTGCCTCTTTCCGCTGCCCCAAGAGCCTCTTTTTGTTATCTAAAGTGGCTCTTTTCATCTTTCGAGAAATACTTTCCCTTTGTTCGCGGAGTCATTCCCGTCTACGCTTGTGCCACTATGCTTTTTCGTCCATGCAATATGTCATGGTAAACTGTGAGTTGCACACAAATGACATCCTTACTTTCTCTCCCGTCTTCAGGTTCTCGCAACTCAGGAGACCGTGGCAGTCCGTGCCGTTGTCGCTGAGGGTGCGGTCTATTGTCACCCTTGACTCCTTGAATGTCAGCCTGTCCTCGGAGCAAAATTTGTATATTGTCTCCTTAGCACACCAGTGTATGAGCATAGACCTCACGTCTGTGGCCGTCTCGTCGTCTCTCAGGAAGTGGCTGGTGATGCGTCTCACCCTGTCGCTGTTGTGTTCTATGTCCACGGCAACGTTTCTCGTTGGCGACACTATGACACATGCGAAGCCCTTGGTGTGGCTTATGCTCAGGCAGATGCCTTTCACGTGCGGCCGTCCTGACGGTTCGTGCCTTATGACTATGTCGTCGCGCCCCGTCATAGTGCGCAACAGTCTGTAGACAGCAGCCGTCTCCCTTTGTCTTGCCGCACACGCCTTGCCTATGTGTTGCCACGCCTCTGGCGGACAGTCACGTGCTGCGTCCAGACTGTCGTCCATCTCCCACAGTCCGAGGCACACGTCCTTGTCTATGTGCTTAATATATACCAGTCCCACGGTGTCTTTTAGGTGTCATGGTGAATGAAAGAAAAGAAGAAACTCAGGCTTGAGCGTCGGTGTTGCGCTTCTCGTTGACAGTCACCTTGACCTTGCTGATGCGGCGTTCCTCCATGGCTACGATCTCGAACACATAGTTCTTGTATTCCAATATCTCATGAATGCCAGGGAAGTCGCCCTTTATCTCAAGCAAAAGTCCAGCTATGGAGTCGGCCTCTCCCTCCACGTCAGAAAACTCGTCGTCTTCGAGGTTGAGTATCTTGCAGAAATCGGAGAGCAGAGTCTTGCCTTCGAATATGTAGGTGTTGTAGCTGAGTTTGGAATAGCTGCGGTCTTCCTCGTCATACTCGTCATTGATTTCTCCGACAATCTCCTCGAGTATGTCCTCCAGCGTCACCAGTCCGCTGATGCCGCCAAACTCGTCCACCACCAAGGCTATGTGTATCTTAAACTCCTGAAACTCCCTCATCAAGTCGTCTATTTTCTTTGTCTCAGGCACGAAATAGGGCGAGCGTATGAGGCTCTGCCATCTGAAGCTGTTGGGCTTGTTGAGGTGTGGCAGCAGGTCTTTGATATAGAGTATGCCCCGTATGTTATCCGCATTTTCCTGATATACGGGTATGCGGCTGTAGTTGTTCTCTACGATGCAGCTCAGCACGTCAGAAAAGCTCGACTTTATGTTCAGTCCCACGATGTCCTGCCTGCTTGTCATGACCTCTTTGGCAGTCTCGTCGCCAAAGCGTATGATGCTCTTGAGCATTTTCTGCTCGTCCTTTATGTCCTCCTTGTCAGTAAGTTCAAGAGCCTGCTCGAGATCGTCCTTACTTAGCACGTGGTTTTCTTTCTGCACCACTTTCTCGGCGAGCATTCCGCTTTTGAGCAGCACGTTTTCCAGTGGCCAGAATATCTTGCGGCACAGGCAAATGCCGTCCACGCTCCAGCGGCAAAAGGACAGCGGGTTGTGCTGGCTGTACACTTTGGGCATGATTTCGCCGAACAGCAGGAGCAGAAAGGTGAGCAGCACGGTGAGCAGGATGAACTGTAGCCAGTAGGCTCTCTCTCCGAAGTATATCAGGTTGCCGAAGATATAGTTGCAGAGCATGATGATGGTCACGTTCACAAAGTTGTTTGTGATGAGTATGGTGGCGAGTGTGCGCTCGCTGTCCTCACGCAGCATCTTTATCTTGCTGTCCTTGTCAGTCTTGAGGCTGTTTATCTCTGCCAGGTCTGACGGCGAGAGACTGAAAAACGCTATTTCCGAGCCGCTGGCAAAGGCTGATGCGCCCAAAAGGCACACCGTGAGCAGGAGGGCTATGATCACGCTCATCGTGGGATGCAGAAAATGTACGTCAGACAGTGTCTCTGACAAAGAGTAAAAGTAGGTTTCCAATGTGTATGTGTGTGTTTTGTGGTGTCAGCGCACCGTATTGTGAATTTATAAATAAAAGGGCAAGGGCATTTGCACGCCGTCATGGCTGGCGCGGTGTCCTTTGTGTCACGTCGTCACAGGCACACGCCGTGTGGTGGGGTGTGGGTTTCGCATGGCTGGATGGCACACGTGGCACGGCCGGGGGGTACACTTTGCATGAGCGAGGGCACATGCCGTGGCGCAGACACACATATAATATATGTATGCACTGTCATGTCACTTGTCGGTGATTGCCGCATTGTCGTCTTTGGTCTGCGCTTCGGCTTGGCTTTTTGTGGCAAGCAGCTCCATGCTGTCGGCATACACTTCAGCCACATAGCGGCGTTGCCCCTTCTTGTCGTCATAGTATCTGTAGCGCATGCGTCCTTCCACATATATCTTGTCGCCTTTGTGTACATATCTCTCGGCGAGTTTTGCCATGTCTCCCCACATCACGATGTTGTGCCAGTCGGTCCTGTCAGGCACTCTTGTGCCGTTTGGGAGAGTATAGCCGCGCTCGGTGGTGGCAAGAGAGAACTGCGCCACGGCCTGATTAGCGTCATAGTATCTCACTTCTGGGTCTTTC
>CAMGFM010000266.1 GCA_946055365.1 uncultured Prevotella sp.
TTGTATCCCCACTTGAGGGTGCTGCCAAAAAGACCGTCGGAGAGCGGCAGAGAGAAGTTGACGCGCTCCTTTATCTCATTCTCGGAGATGCTTTGGTCAGAATTGCAAAACTCGTCTATCTTCCACTTGGCCTCGCTGAAAGCAGGGATGTCAAGCGCGCTGTAAGGATGGCGCAAGCCCACGTCGACCATTGACGCTCCGAAGTCAAGGTCTTTTGACCCCTTGAGCTTGAGACCCATATACCGCTCGTTGGGACGGTCTTCTGTGGCACGCGAGAAGCTTGAAGCCCAGTCGATGGAGAGGTTGCCAAACTGGTGGTTGCCGTCGAGAGTGAAGTCCATGGTCTGCTGACGCTCAAGACGTGCCGACTTGTTGTCGTCGGAACCCGCCTTTGTCTGTAAGACAACGCTCTGGTCCTTGGGGTCGGAATTGAGCTTTTTGTAGCTTATCCTGTATCTGTTCTCCCAGTCATTGCGCCTGTTGTAGATGCCCTTGAACGATATGCGGTGGAGCGGTGAGAACTTATAGTCAGCGGCAAACGAGTAGCTCTGTCGCTCGCGTGTCACATAATACTGCCTCACCTGCGCTTCCTTGAGCTGCACCTTGCCGCCCTTTTCCACATACTCAAACTCTGTGTTGTCTGAACCGCCCGGCGCATACTGGTAGGAGGCACTCGCCATGAAGCCAAGCCTGCCGTCAAAGAAGCGGTCGCCCCATGTGCCGCCGATATTCCACTGCGGCTTGCCCGACACCCATGTATATCCCGTGGAGCCGGTGAAATTTAATATCCTGCGTGACGGCGAGTTCTTGGTCACGAGGTTGATGCCGCCACCGATAGCGTCGCCGTCCATGTCGGCAGTCACCACCTTGCTTACCTCAATGGTCTGTATCATGTCTGCCGGAATGAGGTCGAGCTGCACACATCGCGTGTCGCCCTCGGCAGAAGGCATACGGTTGCCGTTGACAGTCACGGAAGTGAGGTCGGCACTTGTGCCTCTCACCTGACCGAAGCGCGCCTCGCCCTGGTCATACTGCACGTTGATGCCGTTGATGCGCTTCAGAGCGTCACCTATATTGGAGTCGGGAAACTTGCCAACTTGGTCGGCAGACACCACGTTTTTCAATCCCATGCTGCTCTTCTGCATCTGCAAGGCACGGCTCTGCGCCGAAAAGGCTCCCTGCACCTGCACCTCGCCAAGCTCAAGGCCAAACTGCATCACCACATTGTTCTCTACTGCCTTTCTTCCTTTCACCTTTATCTGCCGCTTTACGGGCTGATAGCCCACATAGGATATGCAGATGGTGTATGTGCCGGGCTTGAGATTGGGCAAAGTATAATAACCGTTGATGTCTGAAGTCACAGCCATGCGCGTGCCTTCTATCATTACAGTGGCACCAGGCAGCACATGACTCTCGGTGTCGGTGATGCGTCCCGTCACTACGCCCAGCTCGGGGCTGGCGGACGGTGACGTTGCCGCAGGAATATTGACACTCGGGGACAGTGCGATGCCGTCCTCAGCAACCGCAGCGGTAGTTGTGGCAAGTGTAGCCAGAGCCAAACCTGCCTGGACAATGCCTTGGCGCGGAGAGGCAACCTTTAAGACTTTCTTCATCATTCGTCAGAATTTTGTTATAGTTCTTTTTTCGACTGCAAAATTCCTGACTTCATGTTACAGACATGACTACATGAGGTTACAAACTTGCGACATGACAGCAATTAAACGCCTTTGCAACATTTTCGCAACACGAGGAGTGCCTACGCCTCACCGCACGCGTCATTTCACGACCTGCATGCAGACGACAGCAGGGTGATGCAATAAAAAAACGGAGAGAGGCCTACTGTAAACAACCGCCTGACGCACAACCCTCCATAAGCACGCGCTGCTGGCTAAAGGGGCATCGTGTGTACTTCAACCCATTGCTGACAAGCCGAAAGCTGCCGTTTTATGTGATGTAAGAGTGGGTGTGGCAAAACGGCAGGCTCTCCGACGGCCGGCGAAGTGCCTCTCTCCAACAGCCAAGAGGCACTTCACGCTCATCAAGTGGCACTTTTCTATGGCGTAAGTGGCACTTGGATGACAGTAGAGTGCCTCTTTGGGAATGCAGAGTGCCTCTTGAGGTAATGTGCAAGGCTCCCTACATGACAGTCAGCATGACCGACACAAACGGACAGCCCTACTCCGTGCCGCTGTCATTGGCACATGCCGGCGAGCATACGTTTTATTTTCATTGCGCCAAGGAGGGAAGGAAGCTGGATATCATACAGACAAACCCTCATGTATGCCTGACAGCCGTGAGCAAATGCAAGCCTACGACATGCCCAAAGGACGGCAGCTTCACACTGGAGTTCGAGTCTGCCATCGCGTTTGGCAAGGCTGAGATTGTTACAGACGACTACGAAAAGCGGGAGGCTCTACGCGCCATCTGCCAACGTTTCCTGCCCAAGCACATGCACGCGTTTGACGCGGCGGTGCGGCGGAGCTTGCCGCGCACCGCCGTGGTAAGAGTCACGCTGACACAGCCTCCCGTGGGCAAACGCAAGCAGTATGATGCCAACGGGGACGAGATGAAGTACGGACGCATGGAAACCAGGCAATGACAACCGCACACTCCTGCACGGCTTCTTACACCCGAGCCGAGCGCAGACGTGGTTGCTCGGGGCGGCTCCGCCCTGCCCCTCTCCACCACGTCCACCCACGGCTCTCCCAACGCTGACTTTTTTCTTTTTCCTTTGAGCTTCTTTCTTCTTTTCTTTCAACCTTTTTCTTTT
>CAMGFM010000267.1 GCA_946055365.1 uncultured Prevotella sp.
GGTACTTCTACACGTGGACACAAGGGTGCCAAGGCACGTTCAGGTTATAAGAGAAAGATAGGCTTTGAGGGTGGTCAGATGCCTCTCCAGCGTCGTGTGCCGAAGTCTGGCTTCAAGAACATCAACCACAAGGAATACTTTGCCGTAAACCTCTCTACACTCCAGAAGCTTGCTGAGGAGAAGAACCTCACCAAAATCGGCATAGAAGAGCTTAAGGCTGCTCACCTTACAAACGGCAAGGAGCTTGTAAAGATTCTTGGCAACGGTGAGCTTACAGCCAAGCTTGAGGTAGAAGCCAACGCATTCTCAAAGTCTGCCGAAGCAGCCATCAAGGCTGTAGGAGGCAATACAACTATTATCTGAAAAAAATTAGATGAAAAAGTTTATTGAGACACTAAAGAACTGTTGGAAGATTGAGGATTTGCGTCAGCGACTCCTCATCACTCTTCTGTTTGCGGCAATTTACCGCTTCGGCTCGTTTGTCGTTCTTCCCGGCATCAATCCCGGTATGCTCGACGAGCTCCAGAAGCAGACGGCTGGCGGACTTATGTCGTTGCTTGACATGTTCTCTGGTGGTGCATTTTCCAACGCCTCCATCTTTGCGCTCGGAATCATGCCATACATCTCAGCTTCCATCGTAATGCAGCTCCTCGCCGTCGCTGTGCCTTTTTTCCAGAAGATGCAGCGAGAGGGTGAGAGCGGTAGAAAGAAGATAAGCTGGTACACGAGGTTCCTCACAGTGGGCATCCTTCTCGTGCAGGCTCCTTCCTATCTGCTCAACCTTAAGGCGCAGGCGTCCGTCGCTCTCACGACGGGCATCTCGTGGACACAGTTCATGCTGCCTGCCACAATTATCCTTGCGGCCGGCTCCATGTTCATACTGTGGCTTGGAGAGCGCATTACCGACAAGGGAGTCGGCAATGGTATCTCAATGATCATCATGATTGGTATTATCGCACGTCTGCCACAGGCTTTCGTGCAGGAACTGGGCTCACGCTTCACTTCCATATCAGGAGGTGGTTTTGTGATGTTCATCATAGAGATCTTGGTTCTGTATGCAGTGATATGTGCCTCAATCATGCTTGTTCAGGGTACCCGAAAAATTCCTGTACAGTACGCCAAGCGTCTTATAGGCAACAAGCAGTATGGCGGCGCGCGCCAGTACATACCTCTGAAGTTGTTCGCGGCCAATGTGATGCCTATAATCTTTGCGCAGGCGTTGATGTTCATACCGTTGGTGTTCGTAAGATACCAGAGTGAAGGCGGCTCTCCTATATTAAATGCGTTCATGGACAACCGCAGCTTGCCTTACAATATCCTCTACGTGATATTGATAGTTGGGTTCACTTACTTCTATACGGCTATAACGCTCAATCCTGTGCAGATGGCTGAGGACATGAAGAGAAACAACGGTTTCATCCCTGGCGTAAAGCCGGGCAAGGACACCGCCGATTACATAGAGACGATAATGTCTCGCATCACTTTCCCGGGTTCTCTCTTCATCGCTTTCATAGCAGTTATGCCTGCTCTTGCCGGATTGCTTGATGTGCAGATGGCCTTTGCGCAGTTCTTCGGAGGAACGTCCCTCCTCATCCTTGTCGGTGTGGTCATTGACTTCATCCAGCAGGTAAAGGGACACATGCTGATGCGTCATTATGACGGTCTGCTCAACTCCGGCCGCACTCGCAATGGCGGTGTTTCGGCATATTGATTTTACTCTCTCAGATGAAGATATTTCTAAAGACAGAGGACGAAATCAACTTGATGCGTAAGGCAAACAGACTTGTGGGAGCTACTCTCGCAGAGCTGTCCAGACATATTCAACCAGGTGTATCGACCCTCCAATTGGATAGAATAGCCGAGGCGTTTATCCGTGACCACGGTGCAGTCCCGACTTTCAAGAATTACCCAAATCCATTTGGGGGGCCGTTCCCGGCAAGTATCTGCACTTCTGTCAACAATATCGTTGTCCACGGTATACCGAGTGAAGATACCGTCTTAAAGGACGGTGACATCATCTCTATAGACTGTGGCACGCTTGTTACGGGCTACAATGGCGACAGCGCATACACGTTCTGTGTGGGTGATGTCCGTCAAGATGTCAGAGACTTGCTCACGGTGACGCGTCAGTCGCTGACCAAAGGCATTGAGATGGCAGTTGCAGGCAATCACCTCGGCGACATAGGTCAGGCCATACAGTCCCACTGCGAGTCGCATGGCTATAGTGTCATAAGAGAATTGACCGGCCATGGCATCGGGAGGGACATGCACGAAGACCCTCAGGTGCCCAACTACGGGCGCAAGGGAGACGGAGTGTTGCTTAAGGAAGGCATGTGTCTGGCCATTGAGCCGATAATCGCGCTTGGTGACAGAAGGATTTGTCTCTTGCCTGACCGTTGGAGCATCTCCACAAGAGACGGCAGGCCCGCCGCCCACTATGAGCATACGGTCGTGGTGAGGAGAGGCAAGGCTGAGATTTTGTCGACGTTTGAAGAAATAGAACATTCCTAACAAAAGAATAGAATTTATATGGCAAAGCAATCCGCAATTGAGCAGGACGGTACAATCGTAGAATCATTATCAAATGCAATGTTCAGAGTCGAGCTCGAGAATGGCGTGCAGATAATAGCGCACATCTCAGGCAAGATGAGAATGCACTACATCAAAATTCTCCCTGGTGATAAGGTAAAGGTAGAGATGAGCCCTTACGACTTGACCAAAGGTAGAATTGTTTTCAGATACA
>CAMGFM010000268.1 GCA_946055365.1 uncultured Prevotella sp.
TTTGTCTCAGCGGCAGCCTCATCAGTAAGCCCACCTCGCGTATTCACGCTCTTATGGTCGCGGCATGACAGAGCCACGCCTGTCCTTACAAGCGCACATGCATCAAGGAGAGCGGACAAAACTGCATCGGGTGGGAAAAAGTAGATGAAATCTCACTCACGTAAATACGACAACACTCCCTTTCTGAACACGCTTTAAAAAGGACCGTTCTCATACTTACGCTCGCGCGAGTAGTACGGAAAAACCTTCAGGGCGGCACTCAATGTCATGCGCATGCACGGTCAACACCTCATGCCTGCCCCGTTTTCTTAATGAAAGATGCCGCACGGACACCTGCTCCGTGCATTATTGGCTTTGACGCGTCAAAGGTAATAATTTTTACATTAACGGCAAACATTTACGCGGTTATTTTTTTCTTATACCCATATTATTTTTTCTTACACGAAATCTAAGCGTCAGAAAAACTTGCTCACACTGCCTATGACCTCAAATATCCTTATAATTCTCGACTTGGGATATTCATGCTCGTCATAGTCGCGCGTGTTGATGGGAATGAAGCGCAGCTTGTCAGGGTCGGCCGACCTGCGCAATATCTTTATTGTGCGTATAGTGTCAAGCACCACGGCATATATCTCGCCATACTGCACGTCGTCCACCGTACACTGCCGCAACGCGATGATGTCGCCATGGCTTATCTTGGGCTCCATGGAGTGTCCCGTGACATTGCACCACAGGTCGGCCCGCTCAAAGCCCTGTATGATGATGCTGTCGACAGGCACCGACACCTGCGAATTGAATATTTCCTCAAAGCCGCCGAGGAAGTCAACGTCATAATAGGGCTTGCCCGCGCCGCGCATGCCCGACAGCACGGCCACCCCGTCGCCATCACGGGGCGTGTCGGCAGCCCCCTCACTGTCGGGAAGGAGCATTGCGCCGCTGCCTTTCATCAGCCACTCCACGCTGACTTCGGGGTAGACGGCGATAAACCTCGAGATGATGTCTTCAGTAATGCCCGTCCTGCTCTCCAGCGTGCCTCTTGACACGCCTATGGTGGAGTAGAAGTCGCGCTTGCTGATGCCGAGAGTGGAGGCAAAAGACAGTATGCGCTGCTTTATGGGCGAGATGTATTGGCTTTTATCTTGCATGTCAATGGGATTATAGTGTCATTGCAGCACACCGTGATTGTTGACAATGTGCCGAACGTATTCGTTATGTTTGAAATATTTTGTTTTAAGCGTCAAAGAAATGACGCTAACGACGCTCAAAGATACAAAAAAAATAACACCATTACAAATTTTCTTGACTTTTTTTTGTGATTTTACATTATTACACGACAAAACGCAGACTCCTCATCACCACTTAATCCACAGTACAGCCCCACCTGCCGCATTAATTGCACATTATAATACACATTATATATTACACACGCAACGACCACACCGCACACCGCGGCAACGCCAAAAGCACGCCACATCAACGCCGAAAGCACACCACACGACAAAGAGGCTTTTCACGCACAACAGAGTGGCACTTCAGCGGCGCAGAGTGGCACTCTGGCAACGCAAAAGTGCCACTGTGGAAATGCCGCATGCCACCCCGTTATGCCCGAATACAATTTTTTTTGCAGCCAAGGCGACACTGCGCCACACGAGGCCGCAACGCCGTTTCGGGATGTCGTAACTTTGCATCACGAAAAACAACAAACAACATTTTCTAACCTTTTAAATCTTTTAAAAACTATGATTAAATTTATCCTGAAGAAAAACAACGTGTCTACATCACCCTCTTACGGCAAGCTCTACGCACGCCCCGTCATCGAAGAGACAGTGACTCTGGACGGGCTGGCAAAGCACATGTCACAGCACAACTCGGGCTTCTCGGAGGCCATGATTATGGGGGTCATCACTGCCATGCGCAAGTGCATCAAGGAACTGATACTTGACGGCAAGAACGTCAAGATTGACGACCTCTGCATCTTCTCCTGCGGCATCAAGAACACCGTCGGCGGCGCACCCACCGAAGAGATGTTCTCCATATCAAAGAACATCAACGGCGTGAGAATGAGGGCGCGCGCCACAGGATCGCTCTCCTTTCAGTCGCTCAACCTCGAGGCGTCTCTGCGCAAGGCTTCTGCGGTGACCGCATTTGAGGTATCTGACGGCCCGGGGCTTGACGACAAGGAATAGACTTCTCCCTTGCTGTGACTAAGGGCGGGAGGAGGGACATGAAAAACACGTGTCAGGAGGAGTGGCAGCGTGAGACGCTACACTCCCCCATGACCCACAAACATTGCATACAACAACATACTTTTTTCCAACTATAAAACTTCATAAAAAGAAAAACACACATGGTTATGGTAAATCTCATCCCTGAAAAATGGCGCATCATCATCAACGCCATCTGTACGCTCATCACCAGCATCGTGGGAGCACTCACCATCACTTCCTGCATCTTGCGTTAGGCGGCATGGCGCATTGACAACAATCCCACATGCATCTTGGCAGGTGTCCGCACTGGCACTGCACACAACATGAGTGCGAGAAAACGTCATTCTACGCACATGCCTGTGGCGGACACCTGCATTTGAAAAACTAATACATGAACAACATGATAACAGAAACATTCCCGTTGACCGTCGCCAATGCTGGCATAAAGACCGAGCGAGAGCTGCTTAAGAACATCGAGTCGGGACCGCTCATGGAGAGCGGCGAGAGCGTGAGGTATATAGTCATCCC
>CAMGFM010000269.1 GCA_946055365.1 uncultured Prevotella sp.
TGTTTTACTAAACACACATTATTTAATAATGATAGATATAGAAAAATTGGTGCAGGTGAAAGCCTTTGCGCGCATGTACGCATTGCTGTTGACCCTGCTGTGGACGGTGAGTTTTCTGACCAACATATACATGCCATCAAGCATCTTGGGCAACGCGCTTGCCCTGTCCACGCCTTTCCTGCTTGTCCTGTGCGTCTGCACGTTTCGTGACAGGGTGCTTGACGGCAGCATATCCTTTCGCCGTGCCTACGCCTTTTGCGCCTACACATGCCTATATGCCTCGCTGCTCTTCGCGCTGCTACAGTTTGCCTATCTGTCCTTTGTACACGACTCTGCTTTCTGCACCCTTATCGACGAGGCGATGGAGCAGATGAAACTCATATACGGACAGTCGGGCATGGAACAGGCCGACATTGACGAGAGCATAAGCATCATCAGCAACATGACACCCATACAGTGGGCTCTGGTGTTCATGCTTCAAAACATCCTGACGGGGGCTGTGACAAGCCTGATAGCGGCGGCTTTCGGACGCAAAAAAAGGATTTCGGCATAGGCCTTGCGGCAAGCGGCAAAAAACAAGCCGCGACACGGGCAACAGCCGATGGCACTCAAGAGACGCCCGCTCTGCCCTTTCGTGAAAGCAAAACATGTATTATAGAAAAAAACGCACATACATATTTTAATTATAAGTGATGGATATAACAGTCGTAGTACCATTGTTCAACGAGGACGAGTCGCTGCCCGAGCTCTACGCATGGATAGAGCGGGTGATGAAGGCGCACGGCTTCAGCTATGAAGTGATTTTTGTAAACGACGGCTCCACTGACAGGTCGTGGGAAGTGATAGAGACACTCTCACAACAGCACGATTGCGTGAAAGGCATCAAGTTTCGCCGCAACTACGGCAAGAGTCCCGCCCTCTACTGCGGCTTCAAGGAGGCGCAGGGCGATGTTGTCATCACCATGGATGCCGACCTGCAAGACTCACCCGACGAGATACCCGCCCTCTATGACATGATAACAAAGGACGGATATGACCTTGTGTCTGGCTACAAGCAAAACCGCAAGCAGGGCGACCCGCTGTCAAAGACCATACCCACAAAGCTGTTTAACGCAACGGCAAGAAAGGTCAGCGGCATACACAACCTTCACGACTTCAACTGCGGCCTCAAGGCCTACCGTCTTGAGGTTGTCAAGAACATAGAGGTATATGGCGAGATGCACCGCTACATTCCCTATCTCGCAAAGAACGCAGGCTTTGACAAAATAGGCGAGAAGCCGGTGCATCATCAGGCCCGCAAGTTCGGCAAGTCCAAGTTCATGGGCTGGAACCGCTTTTTCAACGGCTACCTTGACCTCATGACGCTGTGGTTTCTCAGCAATTTTGGCAAGAAACCCATGCACGTGTTTGGCTTTCTCGGCACTATGGTGTTCCTGCTCGGCTTTGCGGCAGTGGTCGCGCTCGGCGCGGACAAGCTGTGGTGCCTCTCTCACGGCATACAGCAGCGTCTCATAACCGACTCGCCCTACTTCTTCATAGCCCTGACGATGATGGTTATAGGCACACAGCTGTTTCTCACAGGCTTCATAGGCGATCTCGTGAGCCGCACATCAGCCTCACGCAACGACTATCAGATAGAAAAGACACTGAGGTGCAACGGCGGCAGCGAAAACTGACGCCATGTGCCGCGCGCAGGCGCAACACACATAATTTATAATCAGCATACAGACACACACACTCTGCATACAGAGCTTAGCAACACACCATATCAGATGAGACAAGACATGAGACACCTGCCAAATCTTTGCATCTCGGCACTCGCCACGGGCCTCCTGCTCGCCGCATGTTCGTCAATAGACTGTCCACTCAACAACAAGGTCTATGCCGTGGTGAGGTTTACGGGCGACGGAACATGGCATGAGGACACGCTGTCTATATGGTCGCCGCTCACAGAGGACACCGCGGGAGAAGACACGGTGCTGGTGAACAGGCTCGTGGGCAAAGACAGCACAGCCATTCCCATGAGCTATGTGAGGAACACTGACACCTACGTGATATGCAGGGTGGAAAAAGACACACAGACACGCACCGAAGACACCATAAGAGTGCATAAGGAGAGCAGGCCACACATGCAGTCGGTCGACTGCAACCCTACATTCTTCCACACCATACACGACGTGAGGTTTACTACCTACGGCATAGAAAACGTAACAATCACAAACAACAACGTAAGCTACAATGACGCACAGGCGCATCTTCTCATACGTTTCAAGGACAGCAATCCTTAGCCTGCTGATGACGGCCCTGACCGTGGCGGCAAACGCAGGCACAATGGCCGCAGACAAGCACCGGCACAAGGCAGAGGCCGACTCCATACCGCTGTTTAGGGGCGTGGCAGTGTCTGCCGACCTTGCAGGCATCGCCCAACTCGCCCTTTCAGACTACGGACAGTATGAGGCGGCACTGAGAATAAACATCAGAGACCGATGGCTGCCCGTGGCAGAGCTGGGATATGGCGTTGCCGACAGCGAAGACCCCATTACCAAACTGTGCTACAAGACTTCCTCGCCATACTTCAGGGCGGGAATGGACTTTAACATCGCCAAAAACAAGCACGACGACTACCGCATCTACGCCGGCGCAAGGTATGCTTTCACCTATTATAAATATGACGTGTGGAGCGTAGGGCTCAAAGACCCG
>CAMGFM010000270.1 GCA_946055365.1 uncultured Prevotella sp.
GGAATACAATCCGTTTCTGTGGAAGGCGTGGATGCTGATGGGACGCGCGCAGTTTCACAAGGGAGCGTTTGACGAGGCTGCATCCACGTTTGCCTATATGAGTCGCCTCTACCACACACAGCCCGCCATCTATGGCAAGGCGAGGGCGTGGCTCGCCAAATGCTATGTAGAGGAGGGCTGGCTGTATGACGCGGAGGACGTGATACGCAACATGAACCGCGACTCCATACACTATGCGGCGCAAAAGGAGTGGGACTATACGCTCGCCGACTACTACATACACACGGGCGACTATGACAAGGCCATAACTTATCTCAAGAAAGTCATAAAGCACGAGATGAGACGCAAGCAAAAGGCGCGCGAATGTTTTCTCCTGGGACAGCTCTATGCCGCCACTGGCAGGCACGACGAGGCCATCAAGGCCTATAAGAGGGTGACGAGGCTCAACCCTCCCTATGAGCTGGAGTTTAACGCGCGCATTGCCATGACCGAAAACGTGTCGCCGGGACACGCTCGCAAGATGATAGGCAGGCTCAAGCGCATGGCGGCTTCCGACAAGAACAAGGACTATCTCGACCAGGTGTACTATGCCATAGGCAACATCTATCTCACCAACGGCGACACCGCCATGGCCATCAACGCCTATGAGCGTGGCGCAGCCAAAGCCACGCGCACGGGCATAGAGAAGGGTGTGCTGCTGCTGAAGCTGGGCGACATCTATTGGCAGCGCGAGCGTTATGACGACGCGCAGAGGTGCTACGGGCAGGCCATAGGTATGCTCGACAAGGAGCGCAAGGACTATGAGACGCTGTCCAAACGCTCAAAGATACTCGACGAACTGGTGCCTTACACCAACGCCATACACCTGCAAGACTCGCTGCAGATGCTCGCCGCCATGGACGAAAAGGACAGAAACGCCGCCATCGACCGCACCATAGAGGCCCTCAAGCGCAAGGAAAAGGAAGAAAGGGACAGGCTGGCGGAGCAGAACGCGCAGGATGTGGCAAGACAAAACGGAGGCAACAACGCCACACCGCAGAGAAACAACCCCGCGGCGCAGCAGCAGGACGCACAGGGTGCATGGTATTTCTACAATCCCATGGCCGTGAGCCAGGGCAAGACCGCGTTTGAGCGGGCCTGGGGCAAGCGTGAGAACGCCGACGACTGGCAACGCAACAACAAGACCGTGGTGGCGTTTGGCACAGAGGGCGAGTCAGAGTGGACAGAGGAGCAGCTCGACTCCATAGCTGCGGCAGAGGCTGCGGCAGACTCGCTTGAGATGGTTGCCGACAGTGCGCAAAACGACCCGCACAAGCGTGAGTATTATCTGGCGCAGATACCTTTCACACCCGAGCAGGTGGAGGCAAGCAACGCCATCATAGCCGACGGACTCTACAACTCGGGCGTGATATTCAAGGACAAGCTCAATAACCTCGCCCTGGCCGAAAAACAGTTTCAGAGACTGCTCGCTGGCTATCCCTCATTCGACCGCTTTGCCCTGGCTTACTATCACCTCTACCTGCTCTATATGCGCAAGGGCGACAGCCTGACGGCGGAGACGTATGTGCAGAAACTGAGGGAGGAATTTCCCGACAACGAATATACCATACTGCTCACCGACCCTTATTTCGTGGAAAACGCCAAGGCAGGCAAGCACATGGAAGACTCTCTCTATGCAGCCACCTACGATGCGTTCAAGGCAGGCCGCTATGGCGAGGTCAAGGGCAACGTGGCGGTGTCTGACTCGCGCTTTCCGCTGGGTGCCAACCGCGACAAGTTCATCTTCATAGGCGCACTTGGCAAGCTCAATGAGGGCGATGCGACAGGCTGTGTGGACGACTTGAGGGCCGTGGTAAAGCAATATCCCAAGAGCGGAGTGGCTAAAATAGCGGGCATGATAGTGCGCGGAGTGGAGAGCGGACGGCAGATGCAGGGCGGCAAGTTTGACCTTGACGACATCTGGCAGCGGCGTAGCGTGGAGCTGAGAGACAGTGACTCGACGGCGGTGAGGGAGTTTACGCCCGACAGAAACCTCGGCTTCGTGTTCATGATAGCCTTCAAGCCCGACTCGGTGGACCAGAACAGGCTGCTCTTTGAGCTTGCGCGTTATAACTTCACCAGTTATGTGGTGAGAAACTTTGAGATAGAGACCGACAATGTGGACGGCCTGCACAGAATGTATGTCAAGGGATTCCGCAACTATGACGAGGCTCTCGTCTATGCGCGCAACTTACATGCCTCAGAAGCCATGTCACGGCTCACGCAACACTGTCGCACGATGGTAATATCCGAACAAAACATGCAGCTCGTGGGTAGACAGTTCAGCTATGACGACTATATGCAATACTATGATGCCAACTTCGCGCCGATAGAGGTCACCGACGCTCCGCTGCTCAACGAGCCAGATGCCATAACTGTGGAGAAGCCTGCCAGAAAGCCCGACGCTGGCGACGTGGATGACGGCTATGACCTGCCCGATGACGACGCAAGGGGCGGCGGAAGTGAGGTTATTCTCGAGGAAGAGCCAGAAGCGGAGGCCACGGACGACAATGGCACTACCGTAATGCCCGATGACAATGGCGGCAACGGCAACAATGCGGATGACAACGGCACTGTGGTTGTGCCTGACAATGTTGTTGTGCCAGATGATAATGCCGTTGTGCCAAATGGAAATGTCGTAGTGCCAGATG
>CAMGFM010000271.1 GCA_946055365.1 uncultured Prevotella sp.
CGTGCCTATACTCAGTCTGGTGCAGAACATGTCGTGGTTTACGCCTGCCGAACTGCCCGAAAACAGGTATTATATCGTTGGCAAGGAGGGATGCAAGGCCCTCGCCGAGGAGATGCAACTGCCGCTTCTCGCACAGATACCGCTCGTGCAGGGCATCTGCGAGAGCGGCGACGAAGGCTCGCCGATGGTGCTTGACAACAGCGTCACGGGCCTTGCCTTCCTCAATCTCGCGCAGGCGGTGGTGACCATGGTCAACAAGCGCAACCGCGAGCAGGCTCCCACAAGGATTGTGGACGTAAAGAAAAATCCTGATAACTGATAATACTAACTGCTACTACTGTCATGAACAAAACATTACTGTCTCTGGCGGCTCTCGGATGCTGCCATTCGTCGTGGGCACAGCAGGACGCAGCGTCACAGCGGCCCAACATAGTGTATATAATGTGCGACGACCATGCCTTTCAGTGCATAAGCGCGTATGGCAGTGAGGTGTCAAGGCTTGCCCCCACGCCCAATATCGACCGTATAGCGCAGCGTGGCATGCGCTTTGACTGCGCTTTTGTGGAAAATTCGCTCTCCACGCCGTCGCGCGCCTGCCTCATGACGGGTCTCTACAGCCACCAGAACGGGCAGAGACAGCTGGGTGAGGGCATTGACACGTCGCGCACGTTCTTCTCGGAGCTGTTGCAGCAGGCCGGCTATCAGACCGCAGTGATAGGCAAGTGGCACATGGGATGCGACCCAAAGGGCTTTGACTATTATCACATCTACAACGATCAGGGACAATACTACAATCCGCAGTACCGCGGAACCGACACTGACAACGTGTTTGTGGTGGAAGAGGGCTACTCAACTGACCTTAGCACCGACCATGCCATAGATTTCATGGAACACAGAGACCCCTCCAAGCCTTTCAGCCTGCTGCTTCATCACAAGGCACCGCACCGCAACTGGCTCGCAAACACCAAGTATCTCGGCATGTATGACGACGTGGACTTTCCCATGCCGCCCACTTTCTATGACGACTATGCCACACGCGGCTCCGCGGCACACACCCAGAAGATGTCAATAGTCAAGGACATGCGCTGGGAGCAGGACTTGAAGGTGCCAGAGATGCTCGACATGAACAACGCAGACAGCCGCGACTCTTACAACGCGCTCATGGGCGAACTCAACCGCATGACTCCCGAGCAGAGATCGGCATGGGGCAGATATTACTTCCCGCGCAACCGCAAGTTTCTTGAGGCCAGGCTCACGGGAAAGGCTCTTGACAACTGGAAATATCAGAACTATCTGCGCGACTACATGGCTGTCATACACAGCGTGGACGAAAGCGTGGGCCGTGTGCTTGACTATCTTGACGCAAAGGGACTCTCCGACAACACCGTCATTGTCTATACCTCTGACCAAGGCTTCTATATGGGCGAGCATGGATGGTTTGACAAGAGGTTTATGTATGAGGAGTCACTGCGCACACCGCTGCTTGTGGCATGGCCGGGCCACATCAAGCCGGGCAGTGTGTGCAGGCGGCTCGTGCAGAACATCGACTATGCCCCGACATTCCTCGACCTCGCTGGCGTGGACAAGCCCAAGGAGCTGCCCGGACGCTCGCTCGTGCCTGTCTTTGCGCAGGGCGACGACGTGAAAAAGTGGCGCAGCAGCATCTATTATCACTATTATGACTATCCCACCTATCACATGGTGAGAAAGCATGACGGTGTGCGTACCGAGCGTTACAAGCTCATACATTTCTATGGGCGAGGCGGACTGGACGCAGTGCAGGAAAGCAAGTATATGAGGATGCCCGGCACGCGCGAGCATGGCACTATGCAGGGGCTGAAGTCTATTGGCTATTTTGAGCCAGCCGACTCTACTGTCAACTACATGGAGCTTTATGACCTGCAGACCGACCCTATGGAGCTTAACAACCTGTATGGCAAGCCCGGATATGAGAAAGTGACAAAGCAACTGCTCAAGCAGCTCAACGACTATCGCCAGTCGCTCGCCGTTGACGAGCCTTTGCCCTAAGCGCGCTTTGACACTCATGCCGTGACGGCAGGCATTGACGGCAAAGCAGTGTGGACATGACAATCACAGAGTGGCACTTTACGACCGTAGAGTGCCATTTTTTATGCGCTAAAGTGCCGCTTTTCCGATGCTAAAGTGGCTCTTTTCATGCGTGATGGGGAGATCTTTTCATGCGTGAGGTGTCCATGCAGTGCGGCAAAGACATTACTAAGTCAATTTTTGTGAACTTTCAAGGTAGAAGTGCAATGTTTTTATTACCATCCTTCTTCTTCAACCTCTTGTTCTTCCTCATACTTGGATTTGCCTTCATAGTAGCCATCATCATATCCTTCTTCATAACCTTCTTGGTATCTGGTTTCATAGTAATCATAGTAATCACTTGAATCATCATACCCATAACCGTGGCTTCTCCCATTTCTTCCATCCTCCAAACCTTGTGCATACCCTTCATCATACCCATTATCATAGGCATCATCAGGGGGTTCACTTCTGCTACTGGTACTGTAAGATGGTTCTGGTACTACTGGTCTGGAAGGATAGTTAATAGTAGGTGGTGTGTATGTAGGGGCAGGCTTAGGGGTAGTATAAGTGGGATTAGTGGGAGCAGAATAATTACTGCTTCCACCACTAGATACATTCATAAATATCCCACAGAT
>CAMGFM010000272.1 GCA_946055365.1 uncultured Prevotella sp.
TCATGAGCGCAAATGGTTTTGTGAAAACTCCAAAGAACTCTATGACTGGCATTACCGGAACAGGGTATGCCTTCAAGAAAAGCGGCACCTCTGGCCAGAATATCTCCTTCCAATACTCCTTGTTGCCAAAGAGATTGACAGCTAACATCGTACACAAGGCGAGGAAAAGCGTGACATTGATATTGCCCGTGACATTTGTGCCACCAGGAAAGACGGGGATTAGCCCGAGCAGATTGGTGGTAAGAATGAAGAAGAATACGGTCAAGAGAAACGGAGCATACTTGTTGCAGTGTCTCTCTCCTACCGCCGGGCGAATGACATCGTCATATATATACATCACGAGCATCTCCATCACACCCACAAATCCACGAGGAGCATCGCTCTTCTCGTCACGCGTCCTATACCAGCACGCACAATAGAAGAACACAGCTATCAGCACTGCCACCACAATCCATATCTGTGCCACCACCTTGGTAATACTGAGGTCTATAGGGCGCACGACAGTTCCATCAGACATGCGCTCATAAATCTTTCCATGATGTTCTGCATCAAAATAATAGTTGGACGGGAGTGTATGGGCTGTACAAAACGTCCAGTCTCCAGTCTCGCTACTACGTACAATGATGGGCAGAGGTATGCTCACATGCTTTCCCTCATACGAAAAGATATGCCATTCGTAGGAGTCAGACAGGTGTTCAAGGACTATCTCTGGGATATTAAGTGCCTCACCATCCTTGGCAGCCTCGCTGGCAGATGCATTTAGAGGAAGCAGGAGGACCGTAAGCATCAATAGTATTGTCCTTAGTTGTTTCATAATAATCAACAAGAGTTATGAGTTTTGTTTGACATTATTGAATTTGTCGACAATCTTCGACCTGAAGCCAAAGAATATCGAATGATGTACGAGCATCATCACGTAGAACGGTGCGAGCACAAGCAGGAAACCCAACATCTGCTCACGTCCGCAGGCTACATAATAGCCAAGCATAACGCCCAACGTTACCAGCATACGAAATCCTGACACGGCGGTGTAGAAGGTTGTCAGGCCGTCAAGGCTTCGGCTTGCGACCTTAACCCACACCACACCCTCTGTCACAATCAACACCATAGCATACAAAGCCGACACAATGGCGGGCGCCATGATCCATCTACGATTGGACAGAAATGCTATGCCCATGGCAACGGCAAAGAGCAGAACTGCGTAGCACAGACCTCTCATGACAAATGCCTTTCCGAGATTTCTCACCTCCTCCTTCATCTGCATGAAAGCATTGGCATTGGAGCCGTCATCGTATTTTTTTTCCATCTTATGCGAAACGTGTTTAAAGTTCCACACAGAGACTGACGTTGTTCTTGTTGACCTCAACGAAGCCACTTGACACCATCATCTCGTACCTTCCCTCAGAATCCACATACACCACCCTGCCCTTGTCAAGGCAGGAGATAAACGGGGCATGGTCTTTCAAAACTTGAAATTCGCCAGATAGGCCTGGAGCCGTCACACTTTCTACCTCACCGTTGAAGATGACCCTCTCCGGTGACACTATTCTTAATCTCAAACCCATATTATATTACATTCTGTTTATGGACATCAGCCCTTAGCGGCCTCCATCAGTTTCTTGCCCTTGGCAATTGCGTCCTCGATAGTACCCACATTGAGGAAAGCCTGCTCAGGCAGGTCATCAACCTTACCGTCAAGGATCATGTTGAAGCCCTTGATTGTATCTTCTATTGACACCATGACACCTGGTATGCCAGTAAACTGCTCTGCCACTGAGAAAGGCTGCGAAAGGAAACGCTGCACGCGGCGCGCTCTGTTTACAGTGAGCTTGTCCTCATCAGACAACTCGTCCATACCGAGAATGGCTATGATGTCCTGAAGTTCCTTATACCTCTGGAGTATCTGCTTCACGCGCTGCGCACATTCATAATGCTCCTTGCCCACGATGAGCGGGTCAAGAATACGCGACGTAGAGCCAAGCGGGTCAACGGCGGGGTATATGCCAAGCTCAGTAATCTTACGCGAAAGCTCGGTAGTGGCATCAAGGTGCGTAAACGTGGTGGCAGGTGCGGGGTCGGTCAAGTCGTCTGCCGGCACATATACAGCCTGCACGGAAGTAATGGAGCCTTTCTTTGTGGAGGTGATGCGCTCCTGCATTTGTCCCATCTCACTTGCGAGAGTAGGCTGATAGCCCACGGCAGAAGGCATACGTCCAAGGAGGGCGGACACCTCTGAGCCAGCCTGCGTGAAACGGAAGATGTTGTCAATGAAGAACATGATGTCGGCAGCCTCTCCGTCCTTTCCGCCGTGGTCACGGAACTCTTCAGCAACGGTGAGTCCCGAAAGTGCCACAGAGGCACGTGCTCCCGGCGGCTCATTCATCTGTCCGTAGACGAGTGTTGCCTGACTCTTCTTGAGTTCTTCCTTATCGACAAGAGACAAGTCCCACTTGCCCTCGCTCATGGCCTTGTTGAACTTTTCGCCATAGCGTATTACGCCAGACTCAAGCATGTCTCTAATCAAGTCGTTGCCCTCACGCGTGCGCTCACCGACACCTGCGAACACAGAATAGCCGTTGTGTCCCTTGGCGATATTGTTAATAAGCTCCATTATAAGCACAGTCTTGCCCACGCCAGCACCTCCAAAAAGACCGATCTTGCCGCCCTTCATG
>CAMGFM010000273.1 GCA_946055365.1 uncultured Prevotella sp.
GTTGATGACTTGGCGAGTTCTTAATTTTAGTCTGCGGAGGGGGCAACCTGAAAAGGCAATACTTTTTCAGTGCCCTCGCGTTAGTTGGCGGGTTGTTAGAGGGCTGGCTGATGCGAAATGAACAAGTGTCAGCATTGTTCATAAGATGTCTGATGGAAATCAGAATAATGCTTACTTATATTTTCTCATAATGTTTTGCACCGTGCCGATGGCTTTGTTACATAGGCACGGTGTTTTTCTTGTGTTCTTTATGTCTTGTCTGTGCTGTCATGATGCAGGCGAGTGCATGTAAACCCTCGTTTGCATCATGACCGAGACATGTCCAGGTGTCATGCAGGAGCGTCCCGCAGGTCAGTGTTGACACATTGCCAGTTGTCAAATGTCAGTACACTGTCATTCCTTGAGTATGATGACAAAGCGCGTGCCGCGTCTGAACTCCTCGTCTATTTGCATTTCTCCTCCCAGCTTGCGTGCCATAAGGCTGCAAATGGGGTAGGTGAGCCCGTCGTCTTGCGTGAGATCAGCTATCTCCTTGAACGGTTCAAAAAGACAGTTGCGCTTGTCGTCGCTCATAGTCATGCCCACAGCTGTCACTATCAGGTGTCCCGTGTGAGTGTTGCGTCTTTTGAAGTCAAGGTTGATGCGCTCCACGCGCGTGTCCTTCACTATCTCTTGCAGCAGAGTGTGCAGCAGGGTGTGCAGGGTCTCTTCATTTGTAGAGAAAGTGTCAGCATGCACACTGCTGCTCAGTCCCACGCCCTCTGCCACCGTCGGTTTCAGCTCGTCTATGATCGCATTGCAGAGCTTGCCAAGCTGACATTCACCGACCGCAAGGTGTTCGCCGAGGCCTTGGTCAAGCCTTATGTAGGTCTCAATGTTTGCGAGATACCTGTTTATGGCGTTGACGTGTGGCGTGGGATTGCCTTGCGACAGTGCCTGTAGCGAGGGTTTGAGCTGTCGGCTGATATTGTTGATACATTCGTTCTTTTGTTTGTTGGCGAGTTCAGACATCTTCAGGTTTTTCTTCAGCCTTTTGATGTATTTGACGTTGCGCATCATGACCAATACAAAGAACGCCAGTCCAGCGGCAAGCCCAATGGCTACGGCTATGAGCAATCCTATGATCACACGTTGTGAACTGATTGTGCTGCCTTTGCTTTCTATGTCCTTGCGGGCCTGCTCATACATGCCGTTTACCTTTGTCAGTTCTTCGGCACGCCGTATTTCGGCAATGGAGTCACTCCATGCCTTATACATTTTGTCCACAAGTGAGGCCATAATGTCGTTATTTTCGGTCTTGGCCTTGGCTATCATCTCCTTGTAACACTGCTCTCTGGCATTGAGGTCTTTGCCTTTGGTGCGCATGTCTATGATTTCTCTATAGCAGGCAGTGGCAGCGGCATGGTTTCCATGCGTATATGCAAACCATGCCTTTTTCATCAGCATCTCCTCGATGACGTTTGCCTTGTTGCAAGACCTCGCATAGGTCTCCATAAGGTTGAGCTGTGCCTTGCTCTCTACATTCTTGTTAATTCGGCAGTATAGGCGGAAACGCTCTGCACTGACGAGATATTGCAGCTCGGGGTCATTTGCGGCCAGTGCATCAAGATTGCGGCATGTGGCAAAAGCCTCGCGCCACTGGTGGTTGGCTGACTGTTGCATGCTTGTCTGCACTCCTTGCTCTATTGTATGCCTTGTGGCCTGTGCAGAGGCGGCAATGGATGATGCTGCGAGTATGATTGTGAGAAGTAATGTCTTGGCTTTGTTCATTTCTTTATGAATGATATGTTTCTTGGGTGTTATAGGCTCAAAGAAAGTCTGAACTCCATGGCATTGGTTATCGTTCTTGATACCTGTGTCTCATGGTGTTCAGACTGTCATGTACTCTTGCAATATTAGATAGAGGTCGTTCTGTCTGGCTTAGAATGGCAGGTCGTCAACAGAACTTTGTCCTGCAAACGGGTCTTGTGCTACTGGTGTAGCGTTGCCTGCGACGGGAGCGTTGCCAAGCATACCTTGCGGCATTTCAGTGTGCTGCGCAGGCACGGCTGCCTGGTCTATTTGGCGCACGTTGAATGCACGCACGTCATTATACCAGCGTCCGTTGTATTCGCGGGCATCAATATCAAACGACACAATAACCTCTTGTCCCACCTGAATGTTGAACCTCTGTATGCGTTCTGCTCCAAACACGTTAAACATCATCTTCTTGGGATAGGCATCGTGGGTTTCTATCACATAGTCCTGTGTCTTCCATTCGCCTCGGGCCGATACTCCGCTTCTTTCAGGCATCACTGCGATTATTTTTCCTTGTAGTTCCATTTTGGTAATCCTATTATATTTTGGTTTTATTTTCTCTCCTTACAAGTGTCAGTCCATGCTCCACAGTCTCTTCTGCCTGCGTTTCTGTCCGCAACATTGGCGTTGCATACGGTGAGAGGCAGTCTCGCCGCTGTCCGCAGTGTGCGTGGCACGTTGTAAGCCGCCGCTGCAAGGGCAGTGCCGTTGCGCTTTCTTTTTGTGCATGGGCGCAAGAGACTTGTGGAATATGGATTTGCGAAGTTACGAATTTTGTTGCAAGTAATAAAATATTTCACTGAATATTTTTTACCAGCCCCCATCTCGTCCCGATTTTGCCTTTCCCGGTTGGTGTTATTC
>CAMGFM010000274.1 GCA_946055365.1 uncultured Prevotella sp.
AGGACACAGTTTCGTGGAGTGGGAGACATAAGATTCTTCATGTTCAGGTTGGCAATGCTATACTCCTGACATTATTTCCACTCCAACCAGGAAAATCCGCTGACCCAGAAATGCCACTTCATATCATCTGATGTGACTATTAGGATAACAGCAGACTTGACAAAATGTCAAAAAAACAAGAGAAGCCATGACGTTCAGGATATATTGCGGCTTATCACCGCCAGTCCCGAATGTCATAGCCCCTCTTGTTTGTCAAATATGTTCCTTGTAGACTCGCTATCTGTTTACGCTTCCACCGACAATGTCCAAAAGTTCATTGGTGATGGCTTGCTGACGACTCTTGTTATACTGGAGATTGAGCACACGCAACAGTTCGTCGGCATTGTCCGTTGCAGTCTGCATGGCCACCATGCGCGCCGCATGTTCGCTTGCGATGCTGTCAAGCAAAGCTGTGTAGACCATAAGATGCAGCATCTTTGGTATGAGACTGGTGAGAACCGTGTGGATGTCAGGCTCTACGATGAAATTGTCATTCAACGGCTTGGTGTTCTTTATGCTTTCAGTGGAAACCTTGCCGCTGGAGTTTCTCTTCAGATAATCCTGCGCCTCCTTTGAAGTGACCATTGACTCCAAATCACGCTCATGGTCACGCTCAAGCTCTGTCTTCAAGTCAATAGGCAAGAATGTCTTGCGGGTAAGTATTTGCGAACCTGCACTCTTGAAGTGATGAAATATCATTTCTACACGATCAAACTCGCCATCCCTGAACTTTATCGCCAGCTCACGAGCAAGGTCTATACACTCGGCACTGTTGGGCTTGTCTGCAAGACGCGTGAAATCACCAGCTACAGTATAGCCAAGTTTGTGTGCCTTTTCCGCAACCTTACGGCCTATGGGATAAATAACTATATTTTCCTTGCCGAGACTGGCATACTCGTCAACAAAATGCTGCATGGACTTGATCACATTGGAGTTGAATCCTCCACACAGACTGCTGTTTGACGAATAGACAATCAATGCCACACGTTTGACAGCACGCTCTTCATTAAAGACAGAAGAAGCATCTGCCTCTGATACAAGAAACGTCTTGAGAATATGCTCTAACATATTCTCATAGGGAAGCATATTCTCAATCATCATCTGTGCATGATGGAGCTTGGATGATGCCACCATCTTCATGGCACTCGTGATTTTGCGGGTGCTGTTTACAGACGTGATTCTGTTTTTAATTTCCTTGAGCGATGCCATAGTTATTTATTGTTTGTACTGTCCTGCTATTTCTGCCATTACCTGGTTCAACACTGTTGTCTGTGCATCGGTAAGCTCACCCCTGCCCAATGCTTCTATTACATCTGCATGGACATTGCGCATCTTGTCAAGGAACACATCCTGACATTCCCTTACCTTGTCAACAGGAACACTGTGCATCAAACCCTTGGTGCCACAATAGATTATAGCAACCTGCTCTCCCACTGGCATAGGACTGTACTGGGGCTGGATGAGAAGCTGCGTGTTCTTGCGACCACGGTCAATAGTCATGGCTGTCACGGCATCCATGTCGCTTGAGAACTTGGAGAACGCCTCCAGTTCACGATACTGCGCCATATCTATCTTCAGAGTACCTGCTACCTTCTTCATACTCTTTATCTGGGCAGAACCACCCACACGAGACACGGAGATACCTACATTCACAGCAGGACGGAAGCCCTGATTGAACAAGTCACCGTCAAGGTATATCTGACCGTCGGTGATAGAAATCACATTGGTGGGGATGTATGCAGAAACGTCACCGGCCTGTGTCTCTATAATAGGCAACGCGGTGAGTGAACCGCCGCCACGCACCTTTCCTTTCATGCACTCTGGCAGGTCGTTCATGTTTTCTGCCACCTCTTGCTGGTCGTTTATACGGGCAGCACGCTCAAGCAGACGACTGTGAAGATAGAACACGTCACCGGGATATGCCTCGCGTCCTGATGGACGACGGAGTATAAGCGACACCTCACGATAAGCAACAGCCTGCTTTGAAAGGTCATCATACACAACAAGAGCCGAGAGTCCCCTGTCACGGAAGTACTCTCCAATGGCAGCACCCGCAAACGGTGCATAATACTGCATGGCTGCAGTGTCGGCAGCTGTCGCGGCAACAATAATAGTATAGGGCATTGCACCATGCTGCTTGAGGTTTTCCACAAGAGCAGCGACAGTGGATGCCTTCTGACCAATGGCCACATATATGCAATATACGGGCTTGCCCTGCTCATAGAAACTCTTCTGATTGATGATGGTGTCTACGGCAATGGCTGTCTTGCCCGTCTGACGGTCGCCAATGATAAGCTCACGCTGGCCACGTCCGATAGGTATCATGGAGTCTACAGACTTCAATCCTGTCTGTAACGGCTCCTTTACTGGCTGACGGTAGATCACGCCCGGTGCCTTTCTGTCCAACGGCATCTCAAATGCACCGCTAAGGTCTATCTCGCCCTTGCCGTCAATGGCCTGTCCAAGAGGATTGATCACACGGCCAAGCATATTGTCGTTGACACGTATGGAAGCAATGCGCTTGGTGCGCTTTACCACCATGCCCTCCTTGATACCGTCAGTAGAACCCAAGAGAATACAACCGACGTTGTCTTCCTCAAG
>CAMGFM010000275.1 GCA_946055365.1 uncultured Prevotella sp.
GGTTGCTCTGACAGCGATTTTGACCTGTCCAATTTGGATACGACTATAGGAATCGGTGGAGATGCTCTGGTATTGCCCACTTCTGACACCGAGGAAATTCAGCTTGACGAGGTGTTAGACCTCAACAACAGTGATGTCGTAAGCATCAAGGCAAACGGTGACTATTATTTCTCAAAGGAGGGTGACGACGTGTCGCCTGCAAATCCCGAGATAAACGTGATTAACCTTGTAAAACAGTCATCAAGCTCTGACAATCTCTATGTAGATTTCGCCTCTCCAGCTCCTGCAAGGAACGGCATGCGCAAGGCCGGTATGACAAAGACCGCCGAGGGCATTGTCTCCACAATCACGTTCAAGGGTGATACGCCTGAGGAAGTAAAGGAGCTTGTGTCTGCGGAAGTCATGCAGAAGATAAACATCCACATCACCACTTCAGCCGGACTCAAGCAACTCGTGTCGCAGTTCAGCTCTCTTGAGCTTGTATTCCCCGAGTTCATGCAGCTAAAGGGCGAGACTCTGTCCAACGGTGCCGTAGTGTCGGGCAATACTGTGAAGCTCAGCAATGTGTCATCGGCCAATGCCATAGACGTTGTGGCTGAATTGGAGAAGATAGACTTCAAGACCACGTCCACGATAGGCAACAGCTTCTTGAAGAATGAGGGTGGCGTGATAGATCTCAACGCTCAGATATTGGCAAGGATTACTGTGGATGAAATCAATGCCGGCGTGTCAGGAGTGTCTGACAGCTATCTTGCCTGCGAAATGGACATGAGCGACATGGTGCTTGAGAAAGTGACTGGACGTTTTGACCCTTCGGTAGAGCTCAACGACCTCGGTTCGTTCACAATCTCCAGCATACCAGACTTCCTTAGCGACAATGACGTGAAAATCAACCTCTACAATCCGCTCGTTACCCTCACCTTTGAAAGCGACATGGACATTGCGGGTCTCGTGTCAGGCGTTATCTGTGCTGAAGACGAAAGCGGCAAAGTCATCGCACGTGTAAATGTGCCGAAGATGACCATCAAGCCAAACGGCAAGACCACAGTTCTCATCTGCAAGTATGCAAGTGAGGTGAACACAAGTGCTTATGATGAGGTGAAAGAGGTGAAAAACCTTTCTGATTTGCTTTACACCATACCAAAGCGTGTGTATTTTGAGGCAGACGCAAGTGCAGACGCCAACCGTGTAAGCTCGTTCCGTCTTGGAAAGCGTTACACCATCACGCCGAAGTATTCGGTAGAGGCTCCTCTTGCGTTTGACGAGGGCGCATCCATCGTCTACAACGACACCATCGACGGCCTTTATGGCGATCTTGACGAGTATAGTCTCATGGACGGCGCATACGTTGAGATGAATGCAGAGGTGGTCAACAAGGTGCCATTGGCTCTTGACGTTACCGCCAATGCCATAGACGTTAACGGCAACGCCATCAGCAGCGACCTAATATCAGTAGAGGTAGAGACATCAGTCAGTCCGTCAAAGGACGGTGTGGAGGCAGCCGTCTCTCCGCTCAAGGTTGTGATTAAGGAGAAGAAGAAAGGCACACTCAAGACCGTTGACGGAATAGCCCTGCGTGCCGAAGCCGCTTCAGGAGAGGGACAGCAGAGCATTGTAGGCAAGACTATCAATGCCTATAACCAGACTCTCGTGGTGCGCAACATTAAGGTGAAACTGGTGGGCAGGGTTATTGCCGACCTGAACTAATAACAACACTAATATTTTTGACCCGTTATGAAACGAATAGGTAAATATATGATAGCCGCATCATTGGCAATGGCTTGCGGCAACGTGATGGCACAGGGCTTGAACTCTGCTCATTTCACTGGGGATTATAAGTTCAGACACAACCTCAACCCTGCGTTTGGCAATGAGCAGAACTATGTGTCGGTGCCGGGACTTGGCAATCTCAATGTCAAGACGATGGGTAACTTCGGACTCGGCGACGTGGTTTTTGACAATCCGCGCTTTGGCATTGACAGCAACAAGAACAAGACCACGTTCATGAACCCCTACATCTCCACCTCTGACGCGCTGTCTGGATTCTCTACAGGCAAGAACCGCATCAACGCAGACGTGGACATCACCATTCTCTCTGGAGGTTTCAAGGGCTTTGGCGGCTACAACACCATCTCCATTGACGCACGCACCAATGTAGGCGTGTCCTTGCCATACGAGTTGTTTGAGTTTGCCAAAAACACAGGCAACAACGACTACCAGATAGGCGACATCACCGCCCATGCACAGTCATTCGTGCAGTTGGCATTTGGCCATTCACGTCAGATAACAGACAAGCTGCGCGCCGGAGCCAAGGTCAAATTTCTCTTAGGAGTGGGCCGTGGCGACGTGGAGTTGAAAGGTATGCGCGCAGACCTCTCTGGCGAGAACCAGTGGACGGTGTCTGGCAAGGCCTCTTCCAACGTGTCGCTCAAGGGATTCACTTATGTTGAGGAAGAAAAGGAATATAACGAGGAGGGCAAGGGCAAGTATCGCTGCGTAAACGACGTGGATGTGGACGGCGCAGGCATTGGCGGCTTCGGTCTTGCGTTTGACCTCGGTGCTGTCTATAAGATTAACGATGACTTCACCGTCAGCGCGTCTCTCATAGACCTCGGTTTCATCAACTGGAGCAACAAC
>CAMGFM010000276.1 GCA_946055365.1 uncultured Prevotella sp.
CCGTTCTATACTGGTAAGAGCAAGCTCGTCGATACAGCTGGTCGCGTAGACAAGTTCATGTCTCGTTACGCAAAGGTTCGCAAGTAATACACAAGATAAATACTTTTTTTATCAGATACACACACATCAGGGATGTGTCTTGACGTAGTTGCATATGCGTCGGGACACATCCTTTTTTTGTGCAGCGCACGGAGGGGTGAGCCGCAACGGCACTTTTGCACTTGTAAAGTGGCACTTCACGATTTCAAAGTGCCAATCCACGACGCTAAAGTGGCACTTTTAAAAACCCAAACCAGTCATCAGGACGTTATGATGACAACAACCTCTATTCTTGAACAGATGTTTTTCTTTGTCTTGAGGGACGCAATGGCTGTCCATTGCAACCGAAAGGCGGAGAGACAGGAGCCAAGACCCATCCATAAAAGCCCGCCCAGAGTAATGTCAATGCGCCACCTTGCCGCGCCGTGCCGCCACCACGCCCGAGACATATAGCCCCGTGAAGGTTATCATGCCGTTGAGCATTAGCAGCTCATAGCCAAACTTATATCCGAGACAGCGGCTTGTGAGCGTGTCTATGGCAAGACAAGCCACGGGAGAAGCCAACGCTATCCAAGGCACGGCCGCGTCCAACACTCCCCTGCGCGTGAAAAGGCCATAGGCAAACAGCCCGAGCAGAGGCCCGTAAGTATAGCCGCACAACACATAGATGGCATCTATGACCGACGTGGAGTTGAGCGCGCGAAACACGAGTATGAACGCCACGAACACCATAGCCATGCCCACATGCACCCTGCGGCGCAGACGCTCGTCGCCGGGACGGCCGCAAATGTCCACGCAGAAGCTCGTGGTCAACGCCGTGAGCGCAGAGTCGGCACTCGAGAACGACGCCGCCACCACCCCCAGCGCAAACAGCACGACCACGGTAAGCCCCAGCGCGCCCGTTGCCGCAAACATCGGCAACAACTCGTCGCCCTTTGACGGCAGGGCGACACCCTCCTGCTGAGCAAGCCTTATCAGGAGAACGCCAAGCGAGAGAAAGAGAAGGTTGGCAGGCACAAAGGCAAAGCCATAGGTGCAAACGTCCTTGCGCGCCTCGGCAAGTGTCTTGCACGTGAGGTTCTTCTGCATCATGTCTTGGTCGAGTCCCGTCATCACAATGGCTATGAAGGCTCCGCTGACAAACTGTTTCCAGAAATTTTGCGTGCTGCCCCAGTCGTCAAACACGAAGATGCGGCTGCGGGAGTCGCCCGCCACTGCGCGCACTGCCTCCCACACGTCCATGTCAAGCCTGCCCACGACCGTGTAGATGATGAGCAGCAGGGCCATGAACATGGATGTGGTCTGGAAAGTGTCGGTCCACACAAGCGTCTTTATGCCGCCGTTGCGAGTGTAGAGCCATATAAGGCCCACCATGACCACCACGGTCAGCACAAAAGGCACGCCAAGAGCGTCAAGCACAAACCTCTGCAAGATGATGCACACGACATAAAACCTCACCGCCGCCCCCGTCATCTTGGAAACGATGAAAAACCATGCCCCCGTGCGATAGGACGACATGCCAAGCCTCTCCCTGAGATAGCTGTATATGGTCGTGAGGTTGAGACGGTAATAGACAGGCAGCAGAAAGCAGGCTATGGCGATGTAGCCGACGATAAATCCGAGACACGTCTGGATGTATGTCATGTCGCCGCGCATCACCATGCCTGGCACACTCACAAACGTGATGCCCGAAATGCTCGCACCTACCATGCCAAACGCCACCATATACCATGGGCTGCGTCGGTCTGCACGGAAGAAAGTCTCGTTGTTTGCCCTGCGCGAGGTGAGACGGCTGAATATCATCAGCACCGTGAAATAGACAAGTATTGTCGCTATAATTGCCATTGCTGTGTGTTTTGGGTTCTAAGGCGGACAAAGGTAGCACAAAAAAAATGAAAACGCTTTACTCTGACGGATTATTTGTATAACTTTGCAGACACTAACGACTCTTTTCATGCCCTGTCACCCCACGGCACAATTACATAGACACTCATTCTTATGACTCTACACAGACACTTCACCCCATCCTCACCCCTACGCATCCTCACCCTGCGCCGCCTGACACGCACCTCCGCCTGCATCCTTGCGGCACTCCTCATCGCCACTACCGCCACGGCTGGCAAGCCCGTCGACCCTGCCGTCGTCATCAGAGGCACCGTGGTGGACGAGAACGGCAAGGGCATTGGCGGCGTTGTGGTCAACAACGGAGTGATGTTTACCAAGACCGACCGCAAAGGCGCATGGAAGCTGCCCACAGACACCGCCGTGAGCCGCTTCATAAGCATCAGCACCCCGAGGGAGTTTCACCTGCCGCAGTCGGAAGGACTCGCCAAGGGACACTACATGAGCGCGGCAGAGGCGGCAAAGAACAAGGGGACAAACCAATTCACGCTCACACGCAGGGAGGACAACACCGACTTCTTTCATTATATAGTGGTGTCAGACCCCCAGATACTCAACGCTCATGACATGAAACGCTGGAAGAGCGAGACCGTGGCAGACATCATGCGCACGGCAAACGGCCTGAGAAAGACGGGAGAGGTCGTGGCGATGACGCTCGGCGACGAAGTGTTTGACAACATGGCACTCTACAAC
>CAMGFM010000277.1 GCA_946055365.1 uncultured Prevotella sp.
AACCTTGGCGTGGGAACTTATTTTCAGCACGCACGCAACTATCTCAAGGCCAATGTGCAGAACCTCAAACTGCTTTATCATGCCAAGACACGCAAGCATGAGGTGGAGGGCGCGTTTGCCGTGAAATGGGAAGACGTGAGGGAACGTTCTGTGGAATATGAGATGCGCGACTCAAGCAACTATAGTGTACCACACACGGGCAACGACTTGCAGATGGTCTATAGCATACGCAGCCGCAACAGTCTCAAGACCAACCGTCTCGAGGCATACGTGCAGGACACTTACAGATTTGGCGACCGTGGAGGCAACAATCTCTTCACACTTACCTATGGACTGCGCTTCGCACGATGGGGCTATACGAAGGAGACGATAGTGAGTCCGCGTGTGTCGCTGGGCATGGTGCCGGGCTTCAATCAGGACATGACGTTTCGTCTGGCCGCAGGCGTGTATTATCAGGCACCGTTCTTCAAGGAGATACGCGACACGATGACGGTAAACGGCAACCTCACCGCCTCGCTCAACAACAAAGCCAAAAGCCAGCGTTCCATACATCTCATCGCAGGCTATGACTATAGGTTCAAGATGAACAACAGGCCGTTCAAGTTTACGGCGGAAGCGTTCTACAAGCATCTGTCTGACCTCGTGCCTTACAGTGTCAACAACGTCAAGGTGGTGTATTATGGCGACCGCACGGCCAGTGGCCACATTGCAGGTCTTGACCTCAAGCTCTTCGGTGAGTTTGTGCCTGGCTCTGACTCATGGCTTTCGCTGTCGCTCATGGACACGTCGATGAAGGTAGATGGCAAGACACTGCCTCTGCCCACAGACCAGAGCCTGTCTGTAAACATGTTCTTCACGGACTATTTTCCAGGCACACAACGCTGGAAGATGTCGCTCAAGCTGGCTTATGCCGCTGGACTGCCCTTCTCCGCTCCACACCGTGAACTGGACTCAAACGTGTTTCGCGCACCTGCCTACAAGCGTGCCGACATAGGATTGTCCTACCGTCTGCTCGACAACAACGACCGCCACGACAAGAAAATGCCTCTGCGCAACGTGTGGCTCGGGGTGGAATGTCTCAACCTGCTGGGCATAAACAACGTCAATTCCTATTACTGGATAACGGATGTGGTGGGACAGCAATATGCTGTGCCTAACTATCTGACGGGAAGAATGCTCAACTTCAGGGTGTCGGTAGACCTTTAGGTTTATTACACATACAACGACCTTGGAGGACATGTAACCCCTCTCACATGAGGTGTCTGCTTGTGCGAGAGACTGGGGCATAACCATAGGCACAAACCCTCAAGTAAAGAGTGGCATAACATCGGTTTGGAGAAAGCACCCCACCCCACGGGTTAATATCCCTGACTATATATATAAATAAGGTATAAAACAAAATGACCTGAGAAATGGTTTCCATCACTCACAGACTCTTGCATGTGTTGGCGGCAATGCTGCCGATACATGCTTTTGCGCAATACAGCCGCATACACTCTCCCGAGGTGGCATCCCTGTCGGTGGTGGCAGGCACGGAATGGCTCGACATGCCAATCGTGACGCTTGGCGGCGACAAGAACATCAACATATCGTTTGACTGCATGGGGCATGGCTATCGCCGTCTGGCATATCGCCTCGAGCATTGTGACGCAGAATGGAACACTTCTGAAGACATCTTTGCGTCGGACTATTGCGAGGGCTTTGCCGACGGCAACGTGATAGAACATGCACGTGAGTCTGTCAACACCAACGTGGCATATACACACTATTCATTGCAGATACCCAACAGCGACTGTGTGCCAAAGATTGGCGGCAACTACCGTCTGCACGTCTATGACGACAACGAGGGCGACACCCTGCTCACAGCTTGTTTTATGATAGACGAAAATATCGTAAGGACAGCCATGTCTGCCACGTCAAATACAGACATTGACGTGAATGGGAGACACCAACAGGTGGCGGCGGAGGTGGTTTACGGGACGTGCAGAACCTCTGAGCCGCAACGCAACTTTCGCACGGTGGTGATGCAAAACGGCAGATGGGAGACGGCACGGAGAGACATGCGCCCACAGATATTGAACGCCATGGGCATGGGATGGAATAACTGCCGCGAACTGATATTTGACGGCGGCAACGAATACAGAAAATTTGAGATACTTGACGTGTTCCATCCTGCTCTCGGCATAGAACGCATTGAGTGGGACGGCTCTAACTATAACGCCTACGTATGGGAGGACGGTCCGCGGCGCAATTATGTCTATGACGAGGATGCCAACGGCGCGTTCTGCATAAGGACTGACGACTATTGCGATGATGAAGTTATGTCAGAATATATCATCGTGCATTTCACGCTCAATGCGCCGCGACAGGCCGGCAGGGTGTTCATAGAAGGCAAATGGACATGTGGCCCCGACAACAGCCTGTATGAGATGCTCTATAACGAGACGTTAAGACGCTATGAAGGCAAGGCCATGCTCAAGCAGGGATATTATTCATATCAATATGTCGTGGTGGACAGTGACGGCAAGGTGAGCCTGCCTGAGTCGGAGGGCAATTTCTACCAGACCGAAAACAGCTATGAGACCCTTGTCTACTATAAAGGCGACAGCGAAAGGGCTTTCAGACTGGTGG
>CAMGFM010000278.1 GCA_946055365.1 uncultured Prevotella sp.
AAAACAAAGACAAAACGGTCTACTTTTATCGTTCATTCGCATCCTGCGCACAAAAAACAGAGGAGAGACACCTACATATTGTTCGTATCAAATAAAAAAGGAAAAAGCCATGCCAGAAATATCAGTACGTGGACTCGAAATGCCTGAGTCGCCAATCAGAAAATTGGCTCCATTGGCTGCCGACGCAAAAAAACGCGGCATAAAGGTATATCATCTCAATATCGGACAGCCCGACCTGCCGACACCGCAGGTGGGACTTGATGCCCTGAAACATATAGACCGCGATGTGCTGGAGTATTCTCCCTCTCAGGGCTATCTGTCATATAGGGAGAAACTGACCGAATACTACAAACGCTTCAGGATAAACGTCAATGCCGATGACATAATCATCACGGCAGGAGGCTCTGAGGCCGTACTCTTCGCCTTTCTGTCATGTCTCAACCCTGGCGACGAGATAATAATACCCGAGCCTGCCTATGCCAACTACATGGCGTTTGCCATATCTGCCGGCGCAAGGATACGCACCATAGCCACAACCATAGAGGAGGGCTTCTCTCTGCCGAAAGTGGAGAAGTTTGAGGAGCTTATCAACGAGCGCACAAGAGCCATACTCATCTGCAATCCCAACAACCCCACGGGCTATCTCTACACACGCAGGGAGATGAACCAGATAAGAGACCTCGTAAAGAAGTATGACCTCTATCTCTTCTCCGACGAGGTCTACAGAGAGTATATCTACACGGGGTCGCCTTATATCTCGGCGTGCCATCTCGAGGGCATAGAGGACAACGTGATACTCATAGACTCCGTGTCAAAGCGTTACAGCGAGTGTGGCATACGCATCGGAGCACTCATCACCAAGAACGAACAGGTGAAAGCGGCTGTCATGAAACTGTGCCAGGCGCGTCTGTCGCCTCCTCTGCTGGGACAAATCGTGGCGGAAGCATCGCTGGAGGCTCCCGAAGATTATTACAGAGACGTGTATGACGAATATGTGGAGCGTAGAAAATGTCTGATAGACGGACTCAACAGAATACCGGGCGTGTACTCGCCGATACCCATGGGAGCATTCTACACCGTGGCAAAACTGCCCGTGGACGACAGCGAGAAATTCTGCCGCTGGTGTCTCGAGGAATTTAACTATGAGGGAGAGACCGTCATGATGGCTCCGGCAGCGGGCTTCTACACCACCCCCGGGGCAGGTGTCAACGAGGTGCGCATAGCCTATGTGCTTAAAAAGGAAGACCTGGAGAGGGCCCTCATCATATTGAGGAAGGCTCTGGAGGCTTATCCGGGCAGGGTGCAGGGCGACGACTGACACGACAATACATTATTTATATAAAACAACATACATTTTCCAAGGACAAGACACACATAAAAGACAAAAGGAAGACACACAATGAACTTGCCTCTTTTCCTGGCACGGCGCATCTATGCGCAAAACAATGACGACAGGCGCAAAGTGTCAAAACCAGCCATACGCATAGCCACAGCCGGCGTGGCCATAGGACTCGCCGTGATGATAATAAGCCTGTGCGTGGTGCTGGGATTCAAGCATACAATACGCGACAAGGTAGCAGGATTTGGCAGCCACGTGCAAGTGGCAGACTTCTACACGCTACAGTCTGTGGCTGACAGGCCCATACTTGTCAACGACTCCTTGATAAAGAAGCTGCAAGGCATAAAGGGAGTGAAACACGTGCAGCGGTTTGCCATGAAACAGGGCATACTAAAGACCGATGACGACTTTCTCGGCGTGTGCTTCAAGGGCGTAGGCGAGGACTTTGACTCCACATTTATCCACGACAATATGGTGGAGGGCCACATACCCACATTCAACGACAACGACGCACGTAACGACATACTGCTCTCCAAGTCCATAGCCACCAGACTCAAGGTGAAGACGGGCGACCGCATCTTCGCATATTTCCTCGGAGAAAGCGGCGCAAGGACAAGACGGCTGAACATCGCAGGCATCTACGAGACCAGCCTCTCTCACTACGACGACATAACGTGCTTCTGCAACCTCGCCACAGCAGTAAGGCTCAATGGATGGGAGCCTGGACAGGTGTCAGGGGCGGAAATCACGGTGGACGACTTCGGCAGTCTCGACGAAACAGCGGAAAAGATTGCCGCAAGCGTGGGCAACGGACAAGACAAATATGGCAGCACCTACTGCACGATGACCATAAGGCAAGTCATGCCGCAGATATTCTCATGGCTCGACTTGCTTGACCTCAACGTATGGATAATTCTCGCCATCATGACTGCCGTAGCCGTTGTGACAATGGCGAGCGGACTGCTCATAATAATACTTGAACGCACACAGATGATAGGCATACTCAAGGCCCTGGGCGCACGAAACGACACGGTGAGGCACACTTTCCTGTGGTTTGCGTCATTCATCATAGGCAGGGCACTCATCATAGGCAACGTCATAGGCCTTGGCATAATGCTGATACAGAAATATACGGGCATAGTGAGGCTCGATTCCAAGACCTATTACACAGATACGGTGCCAGTGGAGATTAATATGCCGCTGATAGTCGCACTCAACATCGACACACTCGCCGTGGCAATTACGGCATTGATAGCACAAAGATATATCGCAGCAAAAATAAAG
>CAMGFM010000279.1 GCA_946055365.1 uncultured Prevotella sp.
ATCATTAGGATAACACATGTGTCACACGGCGTGGCAGGATATTGGGTGCGCCCATTGCCCTGTCCGCGCTTGTGTGGTGCAAAGCATCATCATGGATAACAAAACAGCTACACTTGAGCTCGGCACTAAGCCAGTGGGCAAGCTGCTAATGCAGTATGCCCTGCCGTCAATAATGGCCATGACTGCCGCGTCGCTTTACAACATGGTCGACAGCATATTCATAGGGCAGGGCTGCGGCGCACTTGCCATCAGCGGGCTTGCCGTTACCTTTCCCCTGCAAAACCTTGCGGCGGCGTTTGGAGCCGCCGTGGGCGTGGGAGCGTCGACGTGCATATCCGTAAAACTCGGACAAAAGGACTATGCCACGGCTCAGAGAATATTCGGCAATGCCGTCACCCTCAACCTTGTCATTGGCGTGGCGTTCAGCATAGTGACGTTGCTTGCTCTCAACCCCATACTCCTGTTTTTCGGGGCGAGCGACGACACCCTGCCTTATGCCCGTGAATATATGGTGGTGACGCTGTTGGGCAATGTCATAAGCCACATGTTTTTTGGTATGAACGCCCTGCTGAGGTCTGCCAGCAAGCCACGGCAGGCCATGTATGCCTCCATATTCACGGTGTTGCTCAATGCCGTGCTGTCGCCGATATTCATCTGGCCCTTGAACATGGGCATCCGTGGGGCGGCACTCGCCACCATCATTGCGCAGAGCGTGGCACTGGCGTGGCAGGTGCGCATATTCTCCAATCCTGCCACGGTGATACATTTCAGTAGGGGCATCTACAGGCTCAGCCGCCACGTGGTGGGCAACATCATAGCCATCGGCATGTCGCCCTTTGCCATGAACGTGTGTGCCTGCCTTGTGGTTATCGTCATCAACAGTGCGCTGCAGAGCTATAGCGGCGACATGGCAGTGGGCGCGTTTGGCATTGCCAATAGGGTGGCGTTTGTCTTTGTCATGATCAACATGGGCATCAACCAGGGCATGTTTCCCATTGCCGGCTACAATTATGGCGCGCGCCATTACGACAGGTTGCTCAAGGTGTTGCGTTTCACGATGGTCGGGGCGTTCTGCAACACGCTCATAGGATTTATACTGTCGCAATGCGCGTCGGATGAGTGTGCGCGCCTGTTCACCACCGACCCTACGCTCATTGAAATATCAGCCAAGGCCATCCGCACGGTCATGATAGTGTTTCCGCTTGTGGGCTTGCAGATGTCGACGACGGGCTTTTTTCAGGGCATAGGCAAAGCCAAGGTCAGCATGTTGCTGTCGCTGTCGCGGCAGTTGCTCTTTCTCCTGCCCCTGCTCCTGCTGCTGCCTGCGTTTATGGGCGTGGACGGCGTGTGGGTGTCATTGCCTGCGTCGGATGTGCTGTCGACGGTGGTGGCAATGGTCATATTATATAGATATGTAAAAAAGATAGCGCAAGGCGAGCGCAATAGGGCTTGCTCAAATTGCTGAGCCGCCGCCCGTCTTACTATAAAAAAGAAAAAAACAATTATGAACGACGACGGTAAAATAATAATATGCGTGGGCAGACAGCTCGGCAGCGGCGGTCACGATGTGGCAAAAATGCTTGCGGAGGAGTTTGGCTGCATATTCTATGACCGTGAGGTGCTGAATCTCGCAGCCCGTGAGAGCGGTCTTAGCGAGGAGTTCTTTGCAAAGGCCGATGAGCGAAAGGGATTCTTCGAGTCGGTGTTTGGCATACACTTCAACATGCCCTTTGCTGTGGACAACGCTTTTCCTGAAAGCGGACTCTCGCAGGAAAACCTCTTTAAACTCCAGAGCGATGCCATACGCAAGGCCGCCTCGGAGAGCAACTGCGTGTTTGTGGGTCGCTGTGCCGATTATGTGCTGCGTGACTCAAAGCGCATGGCATCCATCTTCATCACCGCCGACATGGCAGAGCGTGTGGCACAGATAAGCCGCAGGCACGGATGTTCGCATGATGAGGCCGCCAAAATAATAGAACAGATGGAGGGCAAGCGGTCGGCTTACTACAACTACTACACCGACAAGGTGTGGGGCCACAGTTCTTCTTACGATCTGTGCCTCAACTCCTCGTGTCTTGGCGTGGAAGGCACGCTGCGCATGGCATCGCAGTTTATAAGGATGAAGCTGGGACTGTAAATGAAAGCGTGATGTCAGGCGTGAATGGCGGTCTTGGTTCACCCGTATGTCCCCGTGGCATGGTGGGGACGGCACGCAGCCATTCAGAAAGTGGCACTTTTGCTGCCCAAAAGTGGCATTTGGCATCAAGAAAGTGCCACTTATGACATAGTAAAGTGGCACTCCTGCAAACTCCAATAGGCGTGTGCTTACTTATACATCCTCTGTCAAGTCATAGTACAGTTCATTGAGGCTCATGTCATGGGGCTACTCACGTCTAATTTACGGTGGGGATATGAAATTGGTGAACACATCTTGATTATAAAGAATGTGTGAATAATTAACAGAAGCCACCTTTTATAAAAACGCTGGTTTGTTTGGAGCTATGCTATAAAATTGAGTAACTTTGCCATAGTGTAAATACATTGTGGCACATAGCATCTTACGGATATGGAAACGAGGCAACTGAAACGACTGCCTGTGGGCATACAGACATTCT
>CAMGFM010000280.1 GCA_946055365.1 uncultured Prevotella sp.
GGATAGAGCAGCCCTCGCAGGGAGAAGTGGTGTGGAGCCCGGGCTACAGCGTGGGCTACCTGCCGCAGGACCCGCCGCTCAACGAGGCAAAGACGGTGAAGGAAAACGTGATGGAGGCAGTGCAGCATGTGTATGACGCACTGGCGGAGTATGAGGACATCAACCTCAAGTTTGGAATGGAGGAATATTACAGCGATCCCGACAAGATGGACAAGCTCATGCAGCGACAGGCCGAGGTGCAGGACATTATCGACTCTACCGACGCATGGAACATGGACTCCAAACTTGAGCGTGCCATGGCCGCACTGCGCTGTCCCGACGGCGACAGAGCCGTGAACAACCTCTCGGGAGGCGAGCGCAGACGTGTGGCTCTGTGCAAGCTGCTGCTGCAAAAGCCCGATGTGCTGCTGCTCGATGAGCCTACCAACCACCTTGACGCGGAAAGCATCGACTGGCTGGAGCAACACCTGCAGCAGTATGAGGGCACTGTGATAGCCGTGACACACGACAGATATTTCCTCGACGATGTGAGCGAGTGGATACTTGAGCTTGACCGCGGCGAAGGCATACCTTGGAAGGGCAACTACTCGTCATGGCTCGACCAGAAGACCAAACGAATGGAGCAGGAGGAGAAGACTGCTTCTAAAAGACGCAAGACCCTGCAAAGGGAACTCGAGTGGGTGCGCATGGCTCCAAAAGCACGACAGGCAAAGGGCAAGGCTCGACTGAACAGCTATGAGCAGATGCTCAACCAGGAGCAGAAAGAACGCGAGGAAAAGCTCGAGATATTCATACCTAACGGCCCTCGACTCGGCAACAAGGTGATAGAGGCCATACACGTAAAGAAGGCTTTTGGCGACAAGACGCTGTTTGGCGACCTCAATTTCATGCTGCCGCCTAACGGCATCGTGGGCGTGATAGGACCCAACGGCGCAGGCAAGACCACCCTGTTCAGGCTTATAATGGGACTGGAAAAGGCTGACGGAGGCAACTTTGAGGTGGGAGAGACCGTGAGAGTGGCGTATGTGGACCAGCAACACACGGATATTGACCCCAATAAGTCGGTGTATGACGTGATAGCGCAGGGCAACGAGACTCTACGCATGGGCGGACGTGACATAAACGCCAGAGCTTATATCTCAAGGTTTAACTTTTCGGGTACAGACCAAAGCAAGCTCTGCGGCGTACTGTCGGGTGGCGAGCGCAACCGCCTGCAACTCGCGCTCGCACTCAAGCAAGAGGGCAACGTGTTGCTGCTTGACGAGCCTACCAACGACATTGACGTAAACACTCTGCGCGCTCTCGAGGAGGGTCTTGAGGCTTTTGCCGGATGTGCGGTCGTCATCAGCCACGACAGATGGTTCCTTGACCGCATCTGCACGCACATCCTCGCCTTTGAAGGCAACGGAGAGGTGTTCTTCTTTGAGGGCAGCTACTCTGAATATGAGATTAACAAGGCACGAAGACTCGGTACTGACGGCGAAATAAAGAAGGGCAGATACCGCAAGCTCATGGAGGACTAAGGTCGCACTACCTCTCATGCGTGAAGATTGCCGTGTGTCAGTGTAAAAGGCGATGTTCTTGTGTCTGGAAAGAGCCACTTTGGCTGTCGAAAAGAGCCACTTTGGCCACAGAAAAGTGACACTTGAAGACAGAAAAGTGGCACTTTGGCTATCGTGGCAGTGACACTTGCATTGCAGGCAAAAGGGCGTGACTGTTTTGACGCGCCCTCACATGGCATGCAATACACCCTGCGGGGCATGACACACACGCATCATGAGGCATGGAAAGTGTCCTCCGTGACATGGAGCATGTTCTTCGGGACATATAATAGTGTTACGCAGGGGCGTTACACACGTTTTTCGGGAAGTGGATTATGCTCCCGTGGCATAATCCACACACGGCTATTGCAGTGTAAAAAGCCCGTATAAATACAAAAGAAGTCTGGACTTGCAAGCTGCTGTCCAGACTTCTTTTTGGTTTATATGTTCAAGATCTGTATGTCTCGTGCCGCCTTGCACTGTGCCTGAGTGTCACAGGCAAGGCAGTAAGGCACACCGATGATTAGAACGTCACGTTGAATCCGAGGTTTACGCTTGCATTTGAGCTGAGCGGTATCATCTCCTTGCTCGTCTTGCCAACGATGTGGTCCATGCCTACGAAGAAGTTGAAGCCCTTGGGATGAACGTTAAGCACCCAGCCTGCGCTTGCGGTGAAGCTGTTTACCGCAAAGCTGACACCTCCGTCAAGCCATTTGAGCGGCGACACATTGGCACTGAGACGACCCTCTGTCCATGTGTGCTTGCCGTTGATGCGTGTGCTGCTCAGGAAGCCAAACTTGAGGTTGCGATAGTAGGGGAATGTGTATTCGCATCCTGCGTTAAACGTTACGCCGAGACCCGTAGTGCGTGAGCCTTGGTCGCCGTCGTCGCTGAGATTGGCGAAGTCGGCAAGCTGGTCGCCATATCTGTCGGTCTGGTTGCTCATGGAGTTGGGCTTGCTGTTGCCGTTCTTGTCCTCATCCTTGACAGAGATGTCGTGGAAGCCGTTAAACACGAATGACTCCTGATGGTTGGTGGCCTGCATGTTGTTGCTCCAGTTGATGAAACCGAG
>CAMGFM010000281.1 GCA_946055365.1 uncultured Prevotella sp.
ATATTCATGTCTTGCACTCTTCTCAGGGCTTCCTCAAGCTGCCAATCCTTGGCACAGAGACTTATGCGTATGTATCTCTGCCCGTTTGAGCCGAATATAAATCCCGGGGTCACAAACACGCCTGCCTCATGGAGCAGTCTCTCGGTAAGTTCCTCGCAGTTTTCATAAGTGTCGGGTATGCGTCCCCACAGGAACATGCCCACCTGCGTGTCGTCAAACGTGCATCCCAGCCTCGTCATTATCTTCTCCGCCGTGACGCGCCTGCGCCTATATGTGTCAATGTTGACCTCACGGTGCCACGACGCGCTATTTTCGGTCAACGCACATGCCGCCGCGAGCTGTATGCCGCGGAACGTGCCAGAGTCGATGTTGCTCTTCACCTTCAGAATCCACGACACAAACGTCGGGTTGGACACACACATGCCCACTCTCCAGCCGGGCATGTTGTGGCTCTTTGACATACTGTTGAACTCTATGCAGCAGTCCTTGGCTCCCTCCACCTGCATGAGCGACAGGGGATGCTCGTTGAGTATGAACGAATAGGGATTGTCATTGACCACAACGATGCCGTGCTTTTTTGCAAACTGCACGAGTCGCCTGTAGGTGTCCATCCTCGCGTTGCCGCCAGTGGGCATGTTGGGATAGTTGGTCCACATGAGTCTCACGCCATCGAGATCCATTGACTCCAGCTCGTCGAAGTCGGGCTGCCAGGCATTATTCTCATGGAGATTGTAATAGACTGTCTGCACGCCAAGCAGCCTGCTGAGCGAGGTGTAGGTGGGATAGCCAGGATTTGGCACCAGCACCTTGTCGCCCGGGTTGACAAAGGCAAGCGTGACATGCAGTATGCCCTCCTTGGAGCCTATCAGCGGCAGGGCCTCGGTGTCTGCATCAATCGTCACGCCATACCATCGTCTGTAATAAGCGGCTATCGCCTGACGCAGTTCTGGCGTTCCCATCGTGGGCTGATAGCCGTGGGCATCGTCTTCGCGCGCCGTGCGGCAGAGAGTGTCCACCGTCTGCTGCGAGGGAGGCATGTCGGGCGAGCCTATGGCCAGCGATATGATGTCATGACCCTCCGCTCTCATACGTGCCACCTCCTTGAGTTTTTTGCTGAAATAGTATTCCTGCACCGCCGAGAGCCTGTCGGCAGGTTTTATGTCTGTGCTGTTCATCTTGTCATTGGGTTTTGGGTTATGGTCTTGCGGCATGAGCGCGCGTGTCTCTGCCTTGTCTATTTCTGCGCCTCATACTCTCCGAGTATCTTCAACGACCTCGTGAGCGGCATTATAGCGTCTATGCTCTGCCTGTAGCGCGTGAGGCTGGAGTAGGTGACATCCACATAAAATAGATATTCCCATTCATGCCCCACCACGGGCAGCGACTGTATCTTCGTGAGATTGATGCCATAGAACGACATTATCGTCAGCACCTTTGACAGACTGCCCTCCTCGTGAGGCACAAGAAACACAAGGCTCGCCTTGTCTGCCCTCTCCAAAGGGCGCAGATAGTCGGCCTTGTTGTTGTCGCACACTACGAGAAAGCGCGTGAAATTGTGCTTATTGTCCTCGATGTGGTTTTGCAGCACCTTCAGGCCGTAGAGTTCTGCCGCGTCCTTATGGCAGATGGCTGCATGTCCCCTGCTGTGATTGCGGCTTATGGCCTCCGCGGAGCCTGCCGTGTCCTCTGCCTCCACCGCCTTGATGGCAGGATGTGTGGCAAGAAACGCGCTACACTGGGCGAGAGCCACAGGATGAGAATGTACCTCGCCTATCGTGTGCCAGTCGTCCTCGGGCAGGCAGCATATACAATGCTCTATGTGGAGCTTATGCTCGCCCACGACGGTAGTGCCAGAGTCTCTCAGCAACTGATAGTTGTGCAGCAGGCTGCCCGCAATGGTGTTTTCTATCGCCACAAGACCTATGACCGTAGGGTCGTCATGCACATTCTGAAACACCTGCTCGAATGTATTGCAGCATATCAGCTGCACTTGCTCATCCTTGAAATAGCCGTGGGCCGCAATGTCATGAAAGGATCCCCTGACTCCTTGTATCGCTATTCTTTTCATTTCTCATTCTATTAAATCATGTAAGGCTATATGGTTTATAAAAAAATAGACAGACCCTCGTTCACCTGACTGTGAAGCGGGGTCTGTCTGTAAGTCCTGTCTCTGCAAGCCTGCATGTCACACGCTATTCCACTTCACAACATTCTTGCAAAGTAATAAAAGCGGAAGTAAATGGACATGCGTCTTGTCATATCTTTATTCTTTTTATATTGATGCTGCGCTAGTGCTTCGGCTTACGATGCGCCTGTGGACGACAGACGGGATGTCATGCACATCTCGCGTGCGCCGTGTCGGCAGCCCACACATGCGTCTCACGCCCGTGCATGGCCTGCCGCCTTCTGCCACACATGTCTCCCGTAAGGCCGCAAGGATGTGTGGCGAGACCACATTGTGACATTGCCTGCTGCAAATTTATGACAAACAACGGATATATGCAAATAATTTGTGCATAAACTGCATTTTTTACATCTTACACTATCATTATACACAATACAGAGGCTTTTTTACACGGCATATACATTATTATATAGCCA
>CAMGFM010000282.1 GCA_946055365.1 uncultured Prevotella sp.
CCAAACAAAAGACCCTTAAAGGAAGTTTCTCGCTCTGCGGCAAAGGACTGCACACAGGACTCAGCCTTACTGTGACCTTCAACCCCGCTCCAGAGAACACCGGATATAAGATACAACGCATAGACCTCGAAGACATGCCCATATTGCAGGCTGTGGCAGAAAATGTAGTGGACACACAGCGCGGCACAGTGCTCGGCAAGGGCGACATACGCGTCTCTACAATCGAACACGGGCTTGCCGCACTTTATGCAATGGGCATTGACAACTGTCTCATACAAGTGAACGGACCCGAATTTCCCATTCTCGACGGCAGCGCGATAATGTATGTGAACAAGATAAAGGAGGTGGGAGTGGAAGAACAGAACGCTCCCAAGGACTGGTATGTGATAAGGCACAAGATAGAAGTAAAGGACGAGAACACCGGATCGTGCATTACCATACTGCCAGACGAGGAGTTCTCGCTGACAGCAATGTGCTCGTTCAACTCCAAGTTCATCAATTCACAGTTTGCGACACTCGACAAGATAGAGAACTTTGTCGAGGAGATCTCACCCGCACGCACTTTTGTCTTTGTGAGAGACATCGAGCCTCTGCTCAAGGCCAACCTCATAAAGGGCGGCGACCTTGACAACGCCATCGTAATATACGAGATGCCCACCACACAGGAGCGTCTTGACTCGCTGGCAGACATGCTGCATGTGGAAAGACGCGACGCCAAGGAACTCGGATACATACAACACAAGCCGCTCGTGTGGGAAAACGAATGTACACGACACAAACTCCTTGACATCATAGGCGACATGGCACTCATAGGCAAGCCCATCAAGGGAAGGATAATAGCCACAAGGCCCGGGCATACTATCAACAACAAGTTTGCCAGACAGATGAGACGCGAGATACGCAAGCACGAGATACAGGCTCCTATCTACGACCCCAACGACACGCCGATAATGGACAACAACCGCATAAGGGAGCTTCTCCCCCACCGTTATCCCATGCAGCTCGTCGACAAGGTGATAGCTCTCGGAGCCACCAGCATCGTGGGCGTGAAAAACGTGACCGCCAACGAGCCGTTCTTCACTGGCCACTTCCCCCAAGAGCCAGTAATGCCTGGCGTATTGCAGATAGAGGCCATGGCACAGTGCGGCGGACTGCTCGTGCTGAACACTCTCGAAGAGCCAGAACGATGGTCTACATATTTCATGAAGATAAACGACGTGAAATTCAGGCAGAAAGTCGTGCCTGGCGACACACTCCTATTCAAGGTAGACCTGCTTGCGCCGCTGCGTCACGGCATTTCGTCAATGAAAGGCTATGTGTTCGTGGGCGACCATGTAGTGTCTGAGGCAACATTCACCGCACAAATCGTAAAGAACAAATAAGAATACTATCACGATATGAACCAGATAAGCCCTTTAGCATACGTACATCCAGAGGCAAAACTCGGCGACAACAACATCATTGGCCCGTTTTGCTACATTGACAGCAATGTGGAGATAGGCGACAACAACGTGTTTCAGAACAGCGTGACCATCAACACCGGCGCACGCATCGGCTCCAACAACGAGATATTCCCCGGAGCAAGCATCTCTACAAAGCCACAGGACCTAAAGTTCCGCGGCGAGGAGTCTATATGCAAGGTCGGGGACAACAATTCCATAAGAGAGAACGTCACAATATCACGCGGCACCGCCTCAAAAGGCGAGACAGTGGTAGGAAGCAACAACCTGCTCATGGAATGTGTACATGTGGCACACGACTGTGTGCTCGGCAATGGGATTATCATAGGCAACTCCACAAAGTTTGCGGGCGAGGTGGTCGTAGACGACAATGCCATCATCTCCGCATCCGTACTTTGCCATCAGTTCTGCCGCATTGCCGGCTATGTAATGATACAGGGCGGTTGCAGGTTCTCACAGGACATTCCTCCATACATCATTGCAGGCAAGGAACCCACAAGATACTGTGGGCTAAACCTCGTGGGATTGCGCCGACGCGGCTTTTCCAACGAGCTGATTACACTCATTCACGATGCCTACCGCCTGCTCTACTCCAAGGGCATACTCAAAGAGGGCATTGAGGAGATAAGAAAAAATCTGCAAGTCACAAAGGAGATACAATATATCATTGACTTTGTGGAGACATCAAAGCGTGGCATCATAAGATAGCCACATATAACATGCAGCAGAAGTGTTGTATGGACAAAGACAACAGGGGAGACCGAAAATTGGGAATGTGTAACGTGTTTCTCAATTTTCGGTCTTTGTCATATATACATATTGTATTAAGCGACAAACACACGGTATTAAAGCAACAAACAAACGGTGTTAAAGCAACAAACAAACGGTGTTAAAGCGACAAACACACAGTATTAAAGCGACAAACACGCCGTATACACGCACAAAACCCAAGTGCATACATACACATGACGCATATAGTTACAAGACAAGAGCATAAGGACCAATGACAAACGACCATAAAAAAACGCTTCTTGTGATACTCGGCCCTACGGGCGTGGGCAAAACAGAGCTTTGCATGACAGTGGCAGAACACCTCGGCACAGACATTATCAACGCCGACTCACGACAGATATTCGC
>CAMGFM010000283.1 GCA_946055365.1 uncultured Prevotella sp.
GTCCACTGCGGGCGACGCTTGATGCTGTGTAGCTTTATTGTCTTCTGGCATTTCTCCACCGCGCGGTCAAAATTGCCCTTGCCCGTCTCGCGGTTGGCCTTGTTGCCCACCGTATAGAGCGGTATCATCTCCGTGTAGTTGTCCTTGTTGCCGTTTTCCTTTTGCAACGCGCCCTCCACATAGGCCTGCGCTCCGTTGTAATAGGTGTTGTAACGGGCCATGAACGAGTGCCAGCGGCGCGACTTGGCCGTATTTTTCTGGGTAGAGCATCCCGTTGCGGCCACCACGAGTGCCGCAATCATCAATGGGATTATATGTCTTGTCTTAAATAGTCTCACCTTTATTTAACTCACTTTTAGCGTGTTTATTGCCCTGGGGCGTCATTCATGAGCATCATCACCTCGTCTTTTATCTGGTCGGGCAGCTCAATGCCTCTCAGATTGAGGCTTCTGCACCATGCCGCCACCTCATCGGCGCGCATGGTATAGACCACCTCGGCAAACATCTCCGCCTCTTCGTCGGTGTAGCTGTCGGAGTGGCGGTGGCGAAAAGCGTCAAGCTCTTCGTCGTCAAAGTATTCTATGTCCTTGACAGCCGCCTCCATCATGCACTCCTGCTCACATTTGGAAGTGTCACTGCCGTCGCAGGTGTCGCAGGTCTGCGCCACCGTTATGCTTTCGTTGTCGTTCTGTCTGTTGCCTTTGTTGCCATAGAGTGCAACGAGGGCGGTTATCAGCCCGAGCAACGCTATGGAGATGATGAGTATTGCCATTGGTTTGATGTTTGAGGGGTGGCTTTGCGGTGTGTTTGTTGTTTGTAAAATGTGTCACGGTGTACCTGCCTTTCACGCCACATGCGCCGACAGAGAGCAGAGTGGCACTTTTGGATGCGGAAAGTGGCTCTTGACATACGCAAAGCGGCTCTTTTGGGCGCATAAAGCGGCACTTTTCCTGGGGTGAAGAAATTGCCACGACGTGCGGGAGCATGTGCGGCACATGCGGCAGTCACTTGCTGCGTGTGCGGGAGACATTTGGCACAGTGTGAATGAGGCCTTTGCTGCATGTAGATGAGGCACTTCCTGCATGTGGAAAGCCTTGGCACAGTGTGAAAGTGTCACTCACGGCTTGTGCAAGGCCTCGCTTTCTGCCAGCAGGACGCTTCTTTGCGGCAAGGCCCTGCGCCAGTTCTCAGGCGTTTTCTATCTTAAATCCTGCCTGTCGCAGGTCTTCCCAAAACTGCGGATAGGACTTGCTCACTACCTGGGGGTCGTTGATGGCTATGTGGGGCAACCTTAACGAGGCAGGGGCAAACGCCATGGCCATGCGGTGGTCGTTGTAGGTGTCGATGGGCGCAAACGATGTCTCGCAGCGTGCGCCGTCCCACACCAGCGTGTCGCCATTGATGTCGTCAAGCACATATCCGAGCTTGCGCATCTCCCTTTTAAGAGCCTCTATACGGTCGGTCTCCTTTATCTTGAGCGTGGCAAGGCCGGTGAATTTGAACGGCACGTTCATCAGCGCGCATGTCACCACCATGGTCTGTGCGATGTCCGGGCAGCCAACAAAGTCATAGTCGAGACGCGGCATCACTGTCGGTGTCTTGCGCAGTGCAACCATGGCCGTGGTGTCGGCATCCGTAGACACGAACTTTGTCTTCACGCCCAGCAGAGAGAAGAGATATTTGGCTATGGAGTCGCCTTGCTTGGAGGCATCTCTCAGTCCCTCAAACCTCACTGACGGCCTGCCGTCGGCAAGTGCCATCATCTCATACCAATAGGACGACGCGCTCCAGTCGCTCTCTATCACATAGGTGCGCGGAGTGTAGGGCGAGGGATGCACAGTCACGGTGTCCACGTCGCTCCAGTCGGCATTGGCCCCATATTCCCTCATCATCCACAGCGTGAGGTCTATGTATGGCCTTGAAATGATGTCGCCCGTCATCTTGAGCTCCAGTCCTTTTTCAAGCACTGGCCCTATCATCAGCAGTGCCGACACATATTGCGAACTCACATTGGCCTTTATCTCCAGCCTGCCGCCCTCCAGCGGCCTGCCATTGATGACGAGCGGCGGATAGCCCTCCTCTCCAGCATAGCTGATGTCAGCACCAAGATAGCGCAGTGCGTCCACAAGCACTCCTATGGGGCGTTGCTTCATGCGCTCGGTGCCAGTGATGACATGCCGCCCCGGCGTTACTGCCAGCCATGCCGTGAGAAAGCGCATGGCAGTGCCTGCCGCCCTGATGTCGATAACGTCGGGACGATACATCAAGGCGTGCAGCATCACCTCCGTGTCGTCACACACTGAGAGGTTTTGTGGCAACACGCCACCCTGAGACAGCGCATGGATGATGAGCGCACGGTTGCTTATGCTCTTCGAAGACGGCAGCTTGACCGTGGCGTTGAGTTGTTCTGGTGCTTTTATGATATATTGCATGATGTAAGTGTATTAGTTGTTATATGGAGCGCATCGCCCGCTTTTCGCAAAGCATCACCTGCATGGCCTGGAGTGAGCCACTTGTAGCACGGGGGCATCGCCCGCTATATTTAATGCTTACTTGTCATGTCAGGTGTAGTGCCATTCTGCGTGACAGAAC
>CAMGFM010000284.1 GCA_946055365.1 uncultured Prevotella sp.
GAGAAAATATATCAGCGTGCGCAGATTCTTCTCTGTGGCCATGGGTATGCCCTCGTGCTGCGCCTTGTCGTTGAAATGTTTGTAGAAGGTGCGCAGTGCATCGTCGGGAATGTTGTTGAGCAGGAAACGCTCGAGCTTTGCAAACATGTTTATCCTGCGCCTTGACCTGCCAGCAGAGTCGCCTGCATCATTAATATAGGCAGATATGTCCATGGAGTCGGCCAGGATGCCGGTCTGCCGCATCAGTTGCACCATGGTCACGACCTCCCTTTTTGTCATGCCGAGGATGTCTGCGAGATAGTCTACCCTACTCTCCGCATCGCTGTCCTGTGCCTTGGCAATGTATTTTTTGGAGATGAGCGATTTGAATATCCTTACCGACTTTGATATGTCGTCTTTTCCAAAGAGCGTTGACCTTGTGATTTTGGCGCGGGCCTCCTCCAAATTCTTCACAGTGATGCCAGTGGCATACACATGCGGCATGTTTTGTCCGCGTTCTATGTAGCCAGACTGTTCCAGTGCGGAGAGGGCTGTCTTCACGCGTGTCTCCATCTCCGATGTATGGTCATCCCATCCTGCCTTTCTCGCTATTTCAAGTGCCGAGCAGCTTACATTGCGGCGTTGTCTCGTCATGTCCTTAACGGCTTTCCACACCTGCTGTATCTCGCTAATGTTTAGCTTGGTCTGGTTGAGCAGTAAAAAATGTTTGTCAAGGTCGTTGGCGCAATATAACACGATGCAACGTGCGCTGAGCATGGGATCTCGTCCTGCGCGTCCTGCTTCCTGCACATAGTTTTCCAGCGAGTCTGATATGTCATAATGCACCACAAGCCCCACGTTGCTCTTGTCTACGCCCATGCCAAACGCTGATGTGGCAACAATCACCCTCACCTTATCGTTCATAAAGGCATCCTGATTTTCGGTCTTCTCCTCCGATGTCATGCGACCGTTGAATGGTAGTGCGCTATGTCCGTCGCGTGTGAGCTTTTTGGCCAGCAGGAGAGTGCGCTTTGTGCGTGCAACATATACGATAACAGGACATTCAGACTCGCCTATCAGCGAGCGCAGTTTCTGGTATTTGTCTTCTTCCGAGTCGGCGTGCATCACCGCATAGCTCAGGTTCGTGCGTGAGGCCGACGACGCAAACAGGCGCAGTTCGAGACCGAGTGTCTCCTTGAAATAGTTGCGTATGTCGTGTATCACTTTCTGTTTTGCCGTGGCCGTAAAGCACGACACAGGCACGGGTTTCTTCAGGCCCTTGCGTTTCTGATATTCGCTTATGAACCTGCCGATGTAAAGATAGTCCACCCTAAAGTCCTGCCCCCATGATGAAAAGCAATGAGCCTCGTCTATCACAAACCTCACCACGTGGCGCACGGTCAGTATCCGTTCCATTGTCTTTGAGCGCAGCGTCTCCGGAGATATATACAGCAGCGAGGCATAGCCGCTTGCCACCATCTCTATGTTGTGGCTGCGGCTGATAGGGTCAAGCAGCCCGTTGATTGTGGCAGCTCCGATGATGCCTTTGGCGGCAAGACTGTCCACCTGGTCTTTCATCAGCGACTGCAATGGCGATATGACCACCGTCAGACCGTGCGTGTTGCGGTTTTCCATGAGAGCCGGCAGTTGAAACGTGAGGCTTTTGCCACCGCCAGTTGGGAATATTGCGAGCAGCGACTCTCCCTCCACGGCGGCCTTTACCGTTTGCTCCTGCAGCGGCTTGCCCTCGTAGGTGCGAAAACAGTCATAGCCGAAATAGCGTTTGAGGCTGGCGTGGTGGTCAAGAAAGGTGTTGCAGTATCCGCACCCCGTCTTGCATCTCTTCTGCCGCAGTGTGTCTATGATATTTTCCACATCGGGATAGTTGTGCGTCACCCACGGTGGCGTGATAGAGTGCTGGTCGTCGGTGCCGATAATGGCGAGGGCGTATGCCAATGCCACGGGATGTCGGCCTACGATGGTGTCAAGGTCGGCATTGTCGCATATCCTGTGTCTGTAGCAGTTTCTTATGTGTGCCATAAGTTCCACGTGTCCGCACATAGCGGCATCTGTCAGCTGCAAAAAGCCGTCAAACTCCCTCTGTCCGCACAGCAGTGTCGCATAGACAAGCCGTTGTTTGTCGTCAAGAGCGTTCCATGCCGCCATCTCCTCCATCAGCAGGTCATAGGATTTCTTGCAGTCGTTGACAGGATTGTTAAATTCGTCGCTCACTATCTTGTCGTCCTTTAGCAGACGGTGGTAAGGGCGTGCGGGAAAGAGCAGTGGCGACATGTAGAGAGTGTCTACCAGCGTTCTGTCGGTGGCTTCCTCGCCAAAGAGAAATTTGGCATCATGGTGTATGATGTTATGTCCGCACACAAAGTCTACGTCGCTGATGAAATCCATCAGCGACGCCTTGCCTGCGCAATGCAGTTCTGCCCCGTCCCACCTCACAGCTCCTACATCACAGATGCGCCCATTTTCCACGCCAGTCTCTATGTCAACAAAAGCCCAGCGCACATCAGACCACCGCCGTTGTCTTTCGGGCTGTCTCCATGCGTTTGCATTGCTAAGGGTTTCCATTATCTTGTTCCAGAAC
>CAMGFM010000285.1 GCA_946055365.1 uncultured Prevotella sp.
CAGGACGCATACACGCCATAGGCACTGGCTGCTTCCTCGCAGAGATACAGCAGACAAGCGACGTGACCTACCGCATCTATGACTTCAAGCGCAAGGACAAGGACGGCAATTACCGAGAGCTGCACACCAAGCAGGCAGCCGAGTGCATAGACTATCACGTGGAGAGCAACTACCGCACAGACTACACTCCCAAGAAGAACTTTGGCGTGAGCCTCGTGGAGTGTCCCTACTTCTGCACCACTGTCTATGACCTCGACGAGCCTATGACGCTCGACTACTCCGAACTTGACAGCTTCGTAATACTCATAGGACTCAAGGGCGAAGGCACCGTCACCGACAACGAGGGCAACACCGTGACACTGCGCGCAGGAGAGAGCCTGCTCATACCTGCCACCACAGAAGTGCTGACGGTAGAGGGCAACGTCAAGTTCCTCGAGACCTACGTATAGGCTCACTGAAACGACCAGCCGCTTCGCAGTTCACACGAAACAAGACGGGGCTGACAGACTCTTGTGACACACGCAAGCCTGTCAGCCCTCATCGTATGCACGCCTCACAACCGCCCCGCACCATCTCACGCCGCCGTCAAGACCCATCACGCCGCCGTGTAGCACATGCCACGTGTCGCTCAAACAAATGACAACGGCACTTCTGACAACAAAAAGCGGCACTTTTGACAACACCAAGTGGCACTTGAGAAAAACCAAGAGGCACTTGAGAGACAACAAGCGGCATTTTGACTTTGCCCAAGCGGCACTTTGACAGACGCAAAGCGACTCTTAGGTCACCGCACAGTAAGCCGACACAACGACAAGAGGCGCAAGAAAGCACCCGTTTTTTGCGTATAAAGACAAAAAAACAGCCGCCATATCCGTTTTTATAGACTAAATTGAGTAACTTTGCATAAACCATGCTGCACCTCAACAGCAAGAACAAAATCAACAAACCATAAATGAAGAAATATATCATAGACCTTACGGTAAAGGCGGTGGAGGCCCTGAGCGACAAACACGTGCTTATAAGGCTCACCGACAGCAAACCGCTGCCGCCGATGATGCCTGGACAGTTTGTGGAAGTGAGGGTTGACAACTCGCCGTCTACCTTTCTACGAAGACCAATATCCATAAACAACGTCGATACCGACAACAACGAGATGTGGCTGCTCGTGGCAGCCGTGGGCGAAGGCACACGACACCTGCAACAGCTGCGCCCCGGCGACACGCTCAACTGCGTGCTGCCGCTCGGCAACAGCTTCAGCATGCCGCAAAAGCCAGGCTCCAGAGTGCTGCTCGTGGGTGGCGGCGTGGGCGTGGCGCCACTGCTCTTCTTCGGACGCTCGCTCAAGCAGCAAGGACACGAGCCTACATTCCTGCTCGGGGCAAGGACAGCAAAGGATGTGCTGGAAAAGAATCTCTTTGAGAGCGTCGGGCGCACACTCATAACCACCGAGGACGGCTCGGAGGGCGAAAAGGGATTTGTGACCAACCACTCCATACTCTCCAAGGAACACTTCGACCTCATCTCTACGTGCGGACCCAAGCCCATGATGATGGCTGTGGCACGCTACGCGCTCAAAAACGACATAGAGTGTGAGGTGTCGCTCGAAAACAAGATGGCCTGCGGCGTGGGGGCTTGCCTCTGCTGCGTGGAAAATACCGTGGAGGGCAACAAATGTGTGTGCAAGGACGGTCCGGTAATGAACATAAAGAAACTGACATGGCAGATTTGAACGTTAAGATAGGCGGTCTGAAAATGAAAAACCCCGTGATGACCGCATCAGGCACATTCGGGTATGGACTGGAGTTTGCCGACTTCGTGCCGCTCGACGGCATAGGCGGCATAATAGTGAAAGGCACTACGCTCAAGCCGCGCGAGGGCAATGACTATCCGCGCATGGCTGAGACGGCGGCAGGCATGCTCAACTGCGTGGGACTGCAAAACAAGGGCGTAGACCACTTCTGCAAGCACATCTACCCGCAAATAAAAGACATAGACACCAACATGATTGTCAACGTGAGCGGCTCCTCGCCCGACGACTATGCCGAATGTGCCGCCAGAGTGGACGCTCTCGAGCGCATACCTGCCATTGAGCTAAATATCTCCTGCCCCAACGTCAAGCAGGGTGGCATGGCGTTTGGCGTGACATGCGCAGGAGCAGCCAGCGTGGTCAAGGCCGTGAGAGAAAAATATCACAAGACGCTCATCGTGAAGCTCTCGCCAAACGTCACCGACGTGGCGGAGATAGCCAAGGCATGCGAGGCTGAGGGAGCAGACAGCGTGTCGCTCATCAACACGCTCATGGGCATGGCCATAGACATAGAAAAGAGACAGCCAGTGCTGAGCATAGCCACCGGAGGACTCAGCGGGCCCGCCGTAAAGCCCGTGGCACTGCGCATGGTGTGGCAGGTGGCAAAGGCGGTAAAGATACCTGTGGTGGGACTCGGCGGCATCTGCAACGCCAGCGACGCGATAGAGTTTCTCATGGCAGGCGCAACGGCCGTGGAGATAGGCACCGCCAACTTCCTCGACCCAGCCGTGACCATCAAGGTGAGGGACGGCATAAACGAATGGCTC
>CAMGFM010000286.1 GCA_946055365.1 uncultured Prevotella sp.
TTAAACGGCGGTAGGACTGAACATGACCGCTCTGTATCGGTGCAGCTCCTGAAGGGCTTGCTTCGAATACATGTCAAATAGTGAGCTTGTCATAAGTGTGCGTGTTGGTTTGAGTGGTTAATGATTATTGCTGTTGGTTGCGAATCTTATGTTTTCGGTTGCAAATGTATGAAAAAAATCTTTTCTTACATTGCAAAAAGCATGACATTTTTGTGTTTTCGCTTGCAAAAGAACGTTTATTTTGCGTTTTCGATTTCAAAAGCACGTTTTTTATCGTGTTCTGCAGCGCGGACGCGGCTTATCCTGTCTTTGATGCTTCTAAAGCGCGAGCCACGTTCTATTTCTTCACCATGAGGGTGTTGGCATAGTAGATGACCTGTCCGCCGTTCCATGCTGTCCAATCTCCTTCGACACATATCCGTCAGGGAATGTTATGGAACCGTAGCCGTAGAATGGTTGTTGGGTGAAGTTGCCCTTGATGGCTCTCACTGTTCCTGTGCCGTTGAGCGTCAGAGTTAGTCCCTCTATGAGGTTGATGTCTGTGTAGCCGTTGAGCGAGAAGGCGTTCTCGCTGTAGAGGTTGGTGTTGAGGTTGTTTTCCTGCAGTGGGTTGCTCTGGGGGGTGATGGGTCGCTGTAGGCCGTTGACGTCGCCGTCGCCGTAGTCGTACATGTTGCCGTTATCATCTGTCAGGATGTTGCCCTCGCCGTCACGTATATATAAAGGATATATGGGGGCTATGTGGCTGACAGTGGCGAAGATGTCTGAGTCGAAAGACGAGGAGACTGTGTTGTAGTTGGAGTGGGTGAACGATGCGTTGCCGCCTATCTTGAGCCATGGCTTGGCCTGCACGTCGGCTTTGAGGCGAGCGGAGTAGCGTTCGAAGTCTGACTTGTCCACCACGCCCTCGTTCTTCAGGTAGCCTATGCTGCCATAGAACTGTGCCTTGTCCGTGCCTCCGTTGACGTTGATGTTGTATTCCTGTCTCAGGCCAGTGTGGAAGGCTTCGTCCTTCCAGTCGTCGGGCAGTACGGTATAGACCTGTCCGTTGTGGTAGACACGGTTGCCGAGAGTGGCGTGTGGGTTGAGTCGTCCGTTCTCTCCGATGAGGTATTCGCCTTCGGGCACAGTGTAGCACACATAGCCGAGGCCTCCTGCCGACTTGTCGTTGCTGCTCATGGTCTGGTTGACCTTGACGTGAGCCTCGTAGGGGTTGAGTCCCATCTCGTTGACCTGATAGTTGTAGAGGGCCTTGTAGTATGTCTCGTAGTACTGGGCTGGGTCGTTGATGGTCTCGTAGTCGCGCTTTATGCGGCTGTTGGCTCCCCATTTGGCATCGAGGGTTATCTGTGCGTTGCCTGTCTTGGCCTTCTTTGTGGTGATCATGATGACACCGTTGGCTCCGCGCGCTCCGTAGAGGGCGTTGCTGGCAGCGTCTTTGAGCACACTGATGGATGCCACGTCGTTAGGGTTGAGGTTGTTCCATCCTCCGTCGTAGGGAGCACCGTCCACGATGATGAGGGGGTCGTTGCCAGCGTTCAGCGAACTGAAGCCGCGTATGCGAAGGGTAGGGGTGGCAGTGGGCGAGCCTGAGTTGTTGATCATCTGCACACCGGCGGCCTCTCCCTGGAGTCCTCCAAGGACGTTGGTCAGCTGCTTCTGTTCTATCTTCTTCTCATTGACGATGGTAGCTGAACCTGTGAATGAGGCGCGGGTCTGCTTACCGAAGGCCACGACCATGACGTCGTCGAGTTCCCTCTCGTTGTTCTCAAGTGTGATGCGCATAGATGCCTTTGGCGTGAGAGTCTGGCTCATCATGCCTATGAAGGAGATGGTGAGCTTGTCGTTTTTGTCCACATCTTTAAGTGTGAACTTACCATTGATGTCTGTGGTGGTGCCTTTGGTCGTACCCTGCACGAGCACAGTGGCTCCTGCGAGTGCTTCTCCTGTCTCGTCGACAACGGAGCCTGTCACGTTGAGTGACTGTGCCGTCGCCACCGCGCTCGACATGAGTGCTGTCATTGCAAACAGTAGTTTTTTCATCTTGTGTTGTTTGTTGTATTGTTGGTTTGTTTCAAGTTTTCACGGTGCATAGGTATGGTAAATCATTTTAACAACAAACATTTTGCATAAAAATATCATGTATGCAATATCATTTTGATTATAAATAACCTATATTGATATAAAAAAGACTCTATAATTTTGATATTAGTGTCTAAGTGCTCTACAAGAAAGGAGAAAGAATGATGTCTGTAATGATTGGCTCAAATACAGATTGCATTCGAGTATGTTATTGTTGTTATAGTTGTCGGAGTTTATTATGGACGACAACAGGAACAAAGTCTGCCTGGCCGACTGTTCCAATCCCTGTTGCTACACTCGTCGGCGTGTGGCTGAAAAAGCTATGACGAATGAACCATATTACCCACCCCTTTGCTATCTATTATATTTACTTTTCACCAGAATTTAATGGTTTGTTAATTTTTTTTTGATAAATCAGCAAATTTTTTTTTCAAGTGTTTGGTTAATTGTAAAGAAAATTATAAATTTGCATCCGATT
>CAMGFM010000287.1 GCA_946055365.1 uncultured Prevotella sp.
AAATCATGTTGCAAAAGTACACATTATTCGTTTATTTTCAAAGCAACACAGCGTTTTTTTAGAAATCTTCACGCTCATTTCCCTGTTATTCTGCGCCTTGCGCCACGCCCATAAAACATTTGGCACATACAGAATGAGATATAAGGCAAGGTCAGCCGCATTTTTTCACAAGGCGCATCCTCTACTTACATGAACAGAGCGTCCAAAAGCCAATGATATTGTGACTGTACTTTGGGATATTTACCCGTTACACTTTAACACAAAAAGACGTTTTGCAACGCCACTCTGTCGCACCCGACCTCCAAACAGCCTGCCACGGCTGAGACTTTCATGACTTGAGCATTGGTGACAATAGGTTGTGTCATAGTAGGCACTGTTTTTGTCGATGGCAAAAGTGGCACTTTCCTGTCGCAAAAGTGGCACTTTCTCATCGTGAAGAGCCACTTTCATAACACCAAATAGCCACTTTTGCATCACGCACGGCAAAGGCATGAGAGCAGGCGTGCGCACTGAGCATTATGACACACCACTTAGCATCAACGCCCAGAACAGCCATTATCAAAACCAAGCCTCATTAGAGTCAAAGCAGGGCTCGTTAGTTAAAGAAATTCCAGCTCAATCCAAACCTCAATATCTGCGGCGCCACAGGATAGTGAGGCGCAAGGAATGAATTTCTGTTGCCCATGCCGTCGCTCACATGACTCATCATCACAAAGAAGCGCGTGTTCTTCAGATGGAAGTTGGCATAGACATTTGCAATGGGATAGTTGCCTGTCTTATAGCGGTGTTCGCCCTCATTCACCGCATACTGTCCGAGCGCAGGAGTATATTCGGGAGCCTCATACTCTGTGAAATATCTGACATCAACGCCAAAGTCACATTTCAACACACGCGCTATCCTAAACCTGAGATAGATATTGGAGTAGACATTGAGTGCCGGCACGGGTATGACGTCATTGTCTGACGATTTCTGATACGTGACCACATTGTCCCAGTGCAACGGGCCGAGACGAAAGTCCTGCTCCAGCCCCACGGTCAGCAGGTTGACAGCACTGCCACGCTGCCTCACCCTCACGTCATATCCCATGCGCAGCCTGTCCTCGCCCACTCCATATCTCACGGCAAGGTAGGTGTGATTGAGAATGTTGTCGTATGCCACACGCAGGCGCGTATGTGTCTTTGCGAAAGACAACGCCCCCTGCATACGCGAGTGTATCGTCTTGTCAGGACTGTCATTGTCCCACCAGAAATGCTTGGCATGATAGTGACGATAGTAGAACGCAGGATTGAAGCGATGGAAAAAACCCGATGCTACGACCCTCACCGTGTCGCCAAGGAGCGGCAGGCTGAACACGGCATTGCCGTCTATCCTGAGCTGTCCCGCATCCTTGCCCACGAGCCACGTCTCTGCCGTCACGTCATAATGCAACAGCGAGCCTTGCCGCCTCAAAAGCTGCGCCCCGACGCTTACGCTGTGTTCATTATAAGACATGCTGCGCCCTGCCACTATTGAGTCGGGCAAGGTGTAGTGGCGCATCTCTGATGACACAAACGCCTTGAGACCAGCCTTTGCCCAACGGTTGAAACCCTCAAGCAGCGACACTGCAAATGTGTTGTGAAGCCGCCATGAGCGTGTCTCGTCAAATATGGAGTCGCCCATGTGGACATCAGTGTATGGAAATGAACGGGCATAAAAGCCGCGTGGAGTCTCATAAGCCTGATAGATGCGGCGGGCATTGTCAAACTTGGCGGTATGGATGAAGCTGACCACCGGCACATACTCTTCCTTTATCCACGCCGTGTCTCCCGACTCCGTGTCCTGAGATGAGCCATTGCCCATGCTCTCCTTATATTGGGCAATGGCGGCCTGTGCCTCAGAGCCTGTCACCACCGCCGCATCATCGGGACGGCCGGCATAGGAAGTCTCATCGGCATCGCCACGCCCTGCCCCATTCTCACGGTTGCGTCCACTCTGCTCATGTTCGCGCCTTGACTCTATGGCAAACTTGCGCGCACTGATTTCCTCTTCGCTCATCTTCACCTTTCGCCTAAATCCCAGACTGTAACGATGCGTGAAGAAAATGTGCTGCAACTCAATTCTGTTCCAGTTGCGCTCAAGTGTCACGGGTATCTCGTTGGCAGAAAAATTGTCGTCATAGCTCTCTGGATGACGTATGAACTCATCGTCGGTTATGCCGCCGTTCTCCGTGACCTTCTGCCTTAAGGTATAAAAGAGCAGATGGGCCTGATAACGCTCGCCAAGATATGATCCATACATGGTGTACTTGAAGTGTGACGTGCCTTGGTTGCTATAGAAACCCCTGCCATAGATATAATCGAAGTTAAAACCCACTCCCACACGCTTGCCAGCGTTTACGCAGTACTTGGCAACAAGGTGATCGTCGCCGTTAGTGCGGTTGCCTGCCGTATGATAGAACAGATTGGTGTAAGGCGACAGCGTGTTAGTGAAATGAAAGTTCTGCGGCGAGGTGGCTAAAAAGTCGTATGGCTGCGCAAAAAAGAAACGTTCAGACTCCTCACGGTCTATGAA
>CAMGFM010000288.1 GCA_946055365.1 uncultured Prevotella sp.
ATATCTGCCTTGTTTTATGTATATTTGGGCGAGAGTCTCGGTAAAACAGCTCTCGTCGCCCTCTTCTTGGTCGTCTTGTGGGTTGTTGATGTCGGGCTTATATTCCGGGTTATCTTGCAGTTTGAGTTTGCCGCCGTCCTTGTTTATGAAGTCGTCAATGAGTTCTTGCCCCTTCAGCTGCGGCTCGTTGCGTCTGTCGTTGCCGTTGTCGTCATTTTCGGAGTTTATGAGATAAGCCACATAGTCCACTGCGGCGTCAGCCGGTGTGGGCTTGCGTTTTTGTGGTTTGTCGTCGTCCTCGTCAGGATTTGACTTGAGGTAGCTGTCTATGATATTGATCGTGCGGTTGTTGTCATTGCGTCTCGTGTCAGTGGCTTCCTTTGCCTCTGCGGTCGTCTCCGCGGCTGTCTTTATCTTGTAGTGCTTGCTCTCGACAAGCTCAAACAGCACTTTCCTGTCGGTCGCGTAGAGTGCGGCGCGCCTTATTTCCTCGTCAAATGCCGAGTCGTGCAGCAGATACATGTTTTGCAGCATCAGCAGACGTGCGGGCTGGTAGTATGGATAGAGCGCGACAAGGCTTCGAAGCTCATAGAGAGTCTCCTTGTTCATGAGTTCGGGATGTTGTATGAGTCTCACCAAATCCATACTTGTCTTCTTTGTTGGGTGTGATATGTTATATCTATTGTCTTTAGCTGATGCTTTTTGCGGAGAGAGTGTGTGTGCAGACTGTTGTGTCTTGCCGCTTTGCCGCTTTGTCTTGCCGCTTTGCCGCGGAGCGGTGTCCTGTTTGTCACGGTGTTGTCGCTCGTCAGCCACGGTGTCGTCACCAGTTTGCCACCGTTGCGTTGAATATCTGCTCCACGATGTCTTTCACCATCTCGGTCACGAGTTCCTCCTGCACGGCGGCGAGGCTCTGTGTTGTCTCATAAGACTTTGATGATGTGAACTGTCGTTCAAAATCCTCCTGATGGTTGGCGTTATTGGTAAATCTCACGTTCACGGTTATTGACAGTTCAGTCTGCGCTGAGTGTCCGTCGGCCGCCACTGACTTGTTGCGTTGTGTGTATTGTGTGATTTCGCCTTCAATTTTCAGGTCGCCGTTTCGCTTCACGAGCGACAGTTTGGTGTGCCTGGCAAACATGTCCTTTAGCTCGTTGTTGAACATGGGGCCCATTGGTCCCCACACATAGCTTGATCTTATGGGAAAGTCGGCTATCTGTATGCTCTTTGTTTTGGTGTAGTCGATGCTTGCGCCGTTGAATTTGTAGCTCACGGAACACGCCGTGAGTGTCAGGGCCATTATTGCGACCATGACGGCGGTGTATGTCAGTATGTGATGTGATATTTGTTTGCCCACGTTGTCAATATAATTTTTTATGGAGGTCTTCTCCCGGGGTTATGTCATGCGTGTCAGTGGCTGTTCCGCCCTTTTTCGTCCGCCAAGGTAGCAGTACAGGCGGTCTGTTCCGTCCTTTTCCGTCCGCCAAGGTAGCAGTACAGGCGGTCTGTTCCGTCCTTTTTCCGTCCGCCAAAGTGGCAGTACAGGCGGTCTGTTCCGTCCTTTTTTCGTATTTAGGGTGGCGTTAGGGTCGGCTCAGTCGTCAAGACCATATTGCTTGATGCGTCTGTAAAGAGTGCGGTCGGATATGCCGAGTTCCTGCGCCGCCTTTTTGCGGTTGCCTCCATTGCGCTTGAGAGCCTTTTCTATGGCTATGCGTCCTATGTCGCTGAGGTTAAGGCTGTCGGCGTTGCTGTCGGTGGCGTTGTCGTGGTCGTTTATCTCCTCTGCCTCCACGTCCTGTATCTGGTCAAAGTCGCACACGTCGGGGTGAAAAGCCGCAATGTCTCTGAAGTCTTGCATGTGTGTCTTGTGTGCGGGCATTGTTGGCAGGTGTCCGTTGGCGTGCATGTGTTCCATGCTGCGTCCTTCGTCCATCTGTTTGCGCAGTGAGGTAAGCTCACGCCGCAGTTCGTTGACGTTGCCTCTCAGTTCATAGAGTATTTTGTATAGCAGTTCTCTCTCGCTTTCATAGGAATGTGCGCCGTTGTTGGGCGTTGTTGTGGCGAGTTGTGTGCTGTCCTGATCCTGAGGTATGAACTTGCTGAGTGCTGCGGAGTTTATTTCCCTTTCGCGGCTGAGTATTGATATTTGTTCGGTGATGTTCTTGAGCTGCCTGACGTTGCCCGGCCATTTATATCTTAGCATCATGGCCTTGGCATCCTCGGTGAGGGTGATGCGCGGTATTCTGTATTTCTCCGCCATCTGCATTGTGAACAGTCTGAACAGCATCAGTATGTCCTCTCCGCGGTCTCTGAGAGGCGGCATCTGCACCATTATGGTATTGAGTCGGTAGTAGAGGTCTTCGCGGAAGCGTCCTTCGCTCACCGCCTTTCTCATGTTTACGTTTGTGGCAGCCACTATGCGCACGTCGGTCTTCATTATTTTCTGTCCGCCCACGCGTATGTATTCTCCTGTCTCCAGCACTCTCAGCAGTCGTGCCTGCGTCGCCAGTGGCAGTTCTCCCACCTCGTCGAGGAAGATAGTGCCTT
>CAMGFM010000289.1 GCA_946055365.1 uncultured Prevotella sp.
CCACTGTTGTTGTCATGCACAAACAAAATATCAGTAGCGAGAATATCCTATTCGTCATAGTCAAAATTTCTTTTATTGTTGCCACCCTTGCCGTCTCTCATGCCCTTGCCGCGCTTGCCGCCAAAGTCTTTCTTGCCGCCAAAATCCCTCTTGCCGCCGAAGCCGCCCTTGCCTGCGCCGAATCCACCTTTGCCTGTGGACTTTCTGCCGCCAAAAGCACGGTCGTCATGGTCGCGTGACGCACGCTTGACAGCGGCATTGCGCCTGTCTTCAAGCGAAGTAAAGCGGAACGAGCGTATGTCGTCGTCGGGCGCGTCATAGTCATCATCAAGGCGTTTCTTGAACTCCCTGTTCTGCTTGAAGCGGTGTTTCTCTGACATCTGCCGCTTTTCATCGTCGCTCTTCACCACTCCGCCGCCTCTGCGAAACTCGTTCATCTTGCCGTCAAACATGGAATACTTGCGGAACTCACATTCCAGGCTGCCGTTATAGACGGGTATCTTGATGGAGGGCTTCAGTCCTATTGCCTCAAAACACTCCTCGCGGTAGCTCAACACCCATGCGTCGTTGCCTGCAAACGAGTGTTTGAGACGCTCGCCTATCATCCTGTATGTGTTAAGAAGGTTTGGCGTGGAAATGCGCTCGCCGTATGGAGGGTTGACAATCATAATGCTCTTGTCCTTGGGAGCGACAAAATCCTTGAAATCAGCACACTCCAAGGTGATGTCACTGCTGAGTCCCGCCGCCTTGACGTTGAGACGTGCCGTGCCTACAGCCTTTGCGTCCACGTCATAACCATAGATGTGATGGGCAAACTCGCGCTCGCCAGAGTCGTCATTGTATATTCTGTCGAAAAGGTCGGCATCATAGTCGCGCCACTTCTCAAAGGCAAACTCCTTGCGGAACACTCCGGGACTTATGTTGCGCGCTATGAGTGCCGCCTCTATGAGCAGAGTGCCAGAACCGCACATCGGGTCGATGAAATCGGTCTCGCCGCTCCACCCGGTCATGAGTATCATGCCTGCCGCAAGCACCTCGTTGAGCGGAGCCTCCACCGACTCCTGACGGTAGCCGCGCCTGTGGAGAGACTCACCGCTGGAGTCAAGCGACAAAGTGGCGTCGGCCTCCGCTATATGTATGTTGAGACGTATGTCAGGGTTGCTTACCGAGATGTTGGGGCGGTCGCCAGTCTTCTCGCGGAAGAAGTCTACGATGGCATCCTTGACCTTGTAGGTCACGAAACGTGAATTGCGGAACTCATCAGAATAGACCACGGAGTCTACCGAAAAGGTCTTGCCCTCCTCTATATAGTCACGCCAGTCTATCTTCTTTATCTCCTCATACACGTCATCGGCAGACTTTGCCTTGAAGCGTGCGATAGGCTTCAATATGCGGATGGCAGTGTGCAACTGGAAGTTGGCACGATACATCATCTCCTTGTCTCCCGTGAATGACACCATGCGCCTGCCTATCTGCACATTGTTGGCACCCAACTGAGTAAGTTCCTTTGCCAATACAGGCTCCAAGCCCATGAATGTCTTGGCAATAAGTTCAAATTCGTTCATTTCTGAGTTTTATGTTCGTTGCTTTGTTTAGCTTGATTATATGTCATGAAAAGAAACATCCTGCCAGCCAGCTTTCCGCACCGCAGGGCAGGTGTCGCCGCCAGCTCATGTCCGTGTTACGTTATCACATGGGAGCATCGCGCAAAACCCTTCACGCCGACATGCAAGCGCCAAAAGGCAGGACACGGAAACAAGAGCGGCCATTCGTCTGCAAAATTAATAATAAATCTCCAATATGCAGGCTGTTTGACAATCTTTTTTAGGCTCATCCTTTTGGACGGCAGCCCATAGGTCTTTTGGATAAGGTGCTTTGGTCTTTTGGATGCAAGCAACGCGCAAGTCCGTTAATGACGTGACCGCAACACACCCCACCCTGCATTGCGCAGAGTGCCACTCTGCGTTGCCCAAGTGCCGCTTTCTGAATATCAAAGTGCCTCTTTTAGGATGCCAATGCGCCATCCTGCATTTCATCAATGCCACCAACGGAAAATGTAGATGCGCCGCACTTGCGAAATACATGCAAATGAGGCTGTCGTGCATATCACTCTACATGCACTATTTTCACAGGTCAGACCGAGACACGGGTGACGTTTTGATGCAAAAAAGAGGCAAAAAAAAATCGTCTTCTTCACCTTAATTTAATACAGGTAAAGCACTTATTTGGATTATTTTTAGTAAATTTGCGCCCATGCAATGTGCGCATGACTAACAATCATGTACATACTTTGACAAATGACCCAAAAAGCCAATAGGCAAAAATATATGGAATCCCCCTCGCAGTGTATGCAAAAGGTTTGGTCGCCTGTCGAGACACTGCTTGGGTGGGGTCTGTTTTAGAGAATAGAAGCGGATATGTCGAAATTCAATGAAGCAACAAGGGTACAGATGCCAGCAATGGTACATCTGACTCGCCTGGGGTACAAGTACTTCGGGAAAATTCACGAAGCCACTGAGGGCACTGTCTACGATGGAGA
>CAMGFM010000290.1 GCA_946055365.1 uncultured Prevotella sp.
TGTATTCGTTTTTTGATACCTATTCCAAACAGGATGCAAAATTAGCTACTTTTTTTGAAAACACAAAACATTACGTACACTTTGTGCGGTTTATTTAATGTTTTTTTGTTGTTTTCGGCCCCAGAAGGGGCTTTTTACGCTAAAAAACTGATTTACAACGTCACAAAGCACCCTCTTGCCTGTATTTGCCTACTCTTCTTTTTGCGGACAGAGCGTAGCCATATTGTCGTTGAGATATTTCAGGAAGAGCTGCATTGCCTTTGTCGTGGCGATGGCGAGATTGATGTCGCGTCCATAGTCCTCCGTCAGCTTGAGCGTAACGATGTTTTCGGCATTGCCGCAAGCGAGCCAAATTGTGCCGACGGGCGTTTGGGGCGTGCCGCCGCCGGGCCCTGCCACTCCTGTAGACACTACGGCGAGGTCCACGTTGAGCGATTTGATGGCTCCTCTCACCATTGCCTCAGCCACTTCCTGGCACACTGCCGTCTTCTCTTCCAACAACTGATGGTCCACACCGAGCAGACGCTCCTTGATCTCGTTGGTATAGGACACCACACCGCCCTTGAAATAGGCCGAAGAACCCGGCACCGCCATCATAGCCTCGGCTATGCGTCCGCCAGTGCAGCTCTCCGCCGAGCCTACGGTGAGTCCTGACTCATACAAATGCTGCTGTATCTCCCTACTCAATATTTTCTTTTCAAATTCCATTGTTTTGATTTTTTATGTTTGTTTGCGCGGTTACACAAAGCCACCGCCATTAATTGTTTCATCATTCGAGGCCTACGCCCTGCCTGTTTGCCACACACTGATTTTTCACACGCCCCTCTTGCCAGCCTGTGTGCCAACGTCAAGGGTCACCTTGCTGAACGCTGGCTTGTCGATAGAGCAGAAATCTCCGTCCAAATACTTGTAATAGCCTGTCACGCCCACCATTGCGGCGTTGTCAGTGGTGTAGCTGAACTTGGGTATGTATATCTTCCAGCCATAGCGGGCGGCATGATCGTGAAAAGCATTGCGCAGTCCGTTGTTGGCAGACACGCCTCCAGCCACCGCCACATGCCTTATGCCTGTCTGCTTGGCGGCAAGCCTCAGCTTTTTCATGAGTATATCCACGATGGTATATTCAAGACTGGCGGCAATATCGTTCTTGTGATGCTCTATAAAGTCGGGGTCTTCTGCCACCCACTTGCGCATGTTATACAAGAAAGAGGTCTTGAGACCGCTGAAACTGTAGTCAAGCCCGGGGATATGAGGCTCTGCAAACTGATAGGCGCGCGGGTTGCCCTCCCTCGCAAGGCGGTCTATAATCGGTCCGCCGGGATAGCCAAGCCCCATAACCTTAGAACACTTGTCTATAGCCTCGCCTGCCGCATCGTCGATGGTCTGCCCCAACACCTCCATGTCGTTGTAGGCATTGACCTTTATTATCTGCGAGTTGCCGCCAGAGACCAACAGACAGAGGAAAGGGAACGGAGGGCAATGGTCATCGCCGTCGTTCTCCTTGATGAAATGCGCCATCACATGACCCTGCAGATGGTTGACATCTATCATAGGCACACCGAGACTCTGCGCAAGGCCCTTTGTGAAGCTCACGCCCACAAGCAGCGACCCCATAAGCCCTGGCCCACGCGTGAAAGCGATAGCAGAGAGCTGCTCCTTGTCAACTCCCGCCCTTCGCAACGCCGCACTGACCACAGGCACGATGTTTTGCTGATGCGCCCTTGATGCCAATTCTGGCACCACTCCGCCATATTCGCGGTGTACGTCCTGCGATGCCGTGACATTGCTGAGCAACACGTCATTGCGCAAAACAGCCGCACTTGTGTCGTCACAGCTGCTCTCTATGGCCAATATGTAAACTGGTTTTTCTGACATAACGTTTTTTTTCTTTGCTTACTTACAACAAGACAATATCTCCATGCCTAATAAGACAATATCTCCACGCCATGCTCTGTCATGAGGAACGTGTGCTCCCACTGCGCGCTCGGCTTCTCGTCGCCCGTGATGACCTCCCAGCCATACTCATCGTCGGCATCTATGAACACTCTCCACGTGCCTTGGTTGACCATAGGCTCTATCGTGAACACCATACCCGGCACGAGCAACATGCCTGTGCCCCTGTTGCCATAGTGAGTCACCTCGGGAAGCTCATGAAACTGGCATCCCACGCCATGTCCGCACAGGTCTCTCACTATGCCGTAATGATATTTGTCGGCATGTTTCTTTATGGCGTGTCCTATATCGCCTACAAAGCAATAAGGCTTGGCTGCCTCTGCGCCTATCTCCAGACATTCCTTGGCCACTCTCACCAGCTGCTCCTTTTCGGGAGTGGTCTTGCCGATGATAAACATGCGCGAGGCATCGGCATAATAGCCGTCGAGTATGGTGGTAAAGTCCACGTTTATGATGTCACCCTCCTCCAGAACGTCCTCTTTCTTCGGAATACCGTGACACACCACTTCGTTGATGCTCGTACAGACGCTCTTGGGGAAGCCCTCATAGTTGAGACATGCAGGCACACCGCCGTGTGAGACACA
>CAMGFM010000291.1 GCA_946055365.1 uncultured Prevotella sp.
CTTTCGTCGGCTATAATCTCCTTTGACGAGAGCGTCTTGTCGCCTATAGGCAGCTTTGTCATGGCTATCTCTCCGCCAGACTCCTCTACAAGCTCAGAAAGGCAGTTGAGATGACCTGCCGAACCGTGGTCGTGTATGCTCACAACGGGGTTTGTGTCTTCCTCGCACAACGCTCTCACGAGGTTATATGCCCTCTTCTGCATTTCGGGGTTGGCTCTCTGTACGGCGTTTAGCTCTATACCGTTGGAATAACGGCCGGTATCTACCGACGACACCGAGCCTCCGCCGAGGCCGATGCGGTAGTTGTCGCCGCCAACCACCACCACCTTGTTGCCCTTTTGCGGCTCTTTCTTCAGACAGTCGCGCTTTGTGCCGTAGCCCACGCCTCCCGCGAGCATGATAACCTTGTCATAGGCATATTTTTCCTGACCTTCCTGATGCTCAAACGTCAGCACAGAGCCTGTGATGAGCGGCTGTCCGAACTTGTTGCCGAAGTCGCTCGCGCCGTTTGAGGCCTTTATGAGTATCTGCTCAGGTGTCTGATAGAGCCATTTGCGCTCTTCCATGCCGTTTTCCCAGTCGCGGCCGGCTCCCTCGTCGTCCTTGAGACGCGGATAGGCGGTCATGTAGACAGCCGTGCCTGCTATTGGCCATGAGCCTACGCCGCCTCCCATACGGTCGCGTATCTCTCCACCGGTGCCGGTGGCAGCTCCGTTGAAGGGTTCTACCGTCGTGGGGAAATTGTGGGTCTCTGCCTTGAGCGAGATGACGCTCTCTATGTCCTTCACCTGGAAATAGTCAGACGTTGACTGGTCCTTTGGAGCGAACTGTTCTACCACCGGGCCCTGCGCAAAAGCCACATTGTCCTTGTAGGCAGAGAGTATGCGGTTGGGATTTTCCTGCGTTGTCTTTTTGATAAGCGCGAAAAGCGACGACTCCATTTCCTTGCCGTCGATGATGAATGAGCCTCCGAAAATCTTGTGACGGCAGTGTTCGGAGTTGATCTGCGCAAAACCGAATATCTCTGAGTCGGTGAGCGGCCTGCCGAGCTGCGCCTCTATCCTGTGCAGATAGTCTATCTCCTCGGCGGAGAGCGCGAGTCCCTCCTGCTCGTTATAGTCTTCAATGTTCTCCACACGCCTTATAGGCTCCGGCTCGTGCCTCACCGTAAAGACGTTCTGGTCCAGACCGTCATACATGCGCTGCAACATGGGGTCATAGTCTGCCTCTTTGGAGCTTACGGGGAAATATTCCTCTATGCGTGAAATGCCACACAGACTCATGTTCTGTGTAATCTCTACGGCATTGGTGCTCCACGGGGTGATCATTTCCCTGCGCGGGCCCACAAAATAGCCCTCTACTGTCTCGCCCTCCATGGCCTTGGCATCGCCATAGAGCCAACACAGCTCATCGATCTCTTTCTGTGAGAGCTGATGGTCCACTTCTGTGGCTATCACGCTCTTGCTTGGAGTCATGAAAAATAGAATCATACTGCTTTGTATCTTTGTTTTGATTGAGTTATCTGTGACACTGCCACATCGCGCGCCGCCTTTCGAGTGGCTCACCGATACGGTTTTCTTTGAAAAACAGTGCAAAGATAATGAAAAAAATCTGTTCTTACATAATAATGTATGCTATATTATACAGTCACACGTCATTTTTATGCCCATCGACATGCGTCTCTCAGCTCTCCCGTGCCGCTGTCGCCTCCCGTGGCAACGGCTCCGCGCCGCCGTCACGCAGGGCATCAAACATGCGCAGGTACACCGCCGCCTTGTCCTCCAGCCTCATGGGATAGGCCCTCGAGCTGCTCGGCATGCGCCAAAGCCTGTAGCCGCGCCCCTCAAAGCTCATAGTGACACATGTGCCTGTCGTCGGCAGCCTGCCAACGCCGAATGTCATGCACAGCACCTCCGCGGCTTTCTGTCCTGTGGCGACAATGTCCGTGAGCAGGGGCAGGCTCCGCACCATGGACTTGAGGTCTGTAGGCTCGACAATCTCCAAGTCCTTGTCTGAGGCGGTGTTCTTGAGTCGCCTCACGGCACACGCCGTGTCATACATGCCTATGCGCTGGCGCGTGAGAAAGCGCATTATGTCTTCCTGCCTGTAGGTCTTGGACTGCTCGTCGACAAAGTGACTCTTGTCAGAGTAATGGCAGAGGCCAAAAATGCGCCACATGTCGTTGTTGAAATTAGGATAAAAGAACCTCATCTTCCAGCGTTTAGCGGCTGGAGGGAAGCTGCCGAGCATCAGCATCCTGCATCCGTCTGGCAGGAAAGGCTCAAAGGGATGACGCTCAACGGGTGGTGTGTCTGTGGATGGTGTCATGCAGTGTGTCGTTAAATGTGTGATTTGAACGATGCAAATTTAACAAAATCCGCGGCAAAAACAGCCTCGGCACGCCACAAACACCTGTTTGTCAGGCAAAAAAGGCAAATAAACATGCAAAAATTTGGTGTTACGGATAAATCTTTATAACTTTGCGCCCTGTTAGTCGTAAACATTATTTACAAACAATATT
>CAMGFM010000292.1 GCA_946055365.1 uncultured Prevotella sp.
AAGACCCACAGCTTAGAAGGCTGTTGCTCTAATCCAACTGAGCTACGGAACCATCCTGATTCTCCATCATCCATGACCCTGATGGGGCTATTGTCTGGGTGATGTTGGTATTTGTCTGGCAAGACCTGCCTTAAAAACCGAGTGCAAAGGTAGTGATTTTATCTGGAAGAATAAAATTTTTTCAGACAAAAAATGCTTTTTCATGCCTCGATGCTGTTTTTTAGGCGGGTCTTGACTGTGTTTTCTTGCATTGTGCGGCGTTTTTTTATGTGCGTGTGAGCGTCATATCCTTTGCAGCACTATGCTTATGAGGTCGTCTATGTGGCACTTGTAGTCAGTGTCTGCGTTCTTGTCGTGTCTGTTTGCCACTACCATGCAGCAGGTGACGGCACGGTGTCCCATGAGACGTGCGAGTGCGGCAATGGCAGAGCTTTCCATCTCATAGTTAGTGACGTGTTGTCCCTCATAGACAAAGCTCTCTATCTTGTGGTTTTGCATCGGGTCGGCAAGCGGCAGGCGCAGTCGTCGGCCTTGCGGCCCGTAGAAGCCGCCGCAAGTGACGGTTATGCCCTTGACCATGTCGTCTGCGGCTATGCGCTGTGCGAGTTGCGTGTCGGCATCCACGACATAGGGATGAGGCTGGCAGAGGTTGCCAGTCCAGCCGAGGTGGTTTATGAGTGCGCGTTCCATGCGCAGGTCGCAGATGGCGTTGCGTCCCTCATAGAAATTGAGCAGTCCGTCCATTCCCACCGACCTTACGGAGCAGATGAATGTGCCTGTGGGCGTGAATGGTTGCAGTCCGCCGCATGTGCCTATGCGCACTATCTCAAGGCTGCGTGTGTCGTCGCGCTCCTCACGTGTGCTGAAGTCGATGTTGGCAAGTGCGTCCAGCTCGTTCATCACTATGTCTATGTTGTCGCAGCCTATGCCTGTCGACACTACGGTCATGCGTTTGCCGTGGCAGAGTCCCGTCACGGCGTGAAACTCTCTGTTTGCCGCTTCACATTCTCTGCTCTCAAAGTGTGCGGCTACGGTCTCCACTCTTCCCGGGTCGCCCACGAGTATCACCTTGTCGGCAAGCTGGTGTGGCTGCAGGTGAAGATGAAACACGCTTCCGTCAGAATTGATCATCAGTTCCGACTCTTCGATATAATGTTTTTTCATTTGTTTGTCGGATTAGGCGTTATTTTAATTTAAAGGGGTGTCATGTCAACTGTAATGTGGCGTGCCGATCACGTGCCTTGGTGGCTTGTCACGATGCGGGTGGTGCCGTGTGACGGGTGCTGTTTGTCAGTGTCGGGGAGAGGAACCCGACAGTCTGGACTCTTTGGCTCTCAGTGCTGCCTCGCTCTTTCTGAGCATGAGAGTCTTCTCCTCGCGCTCCTGCTCGAGCATTGAGATTTGTCTGCCGAGAGATTCCCTTTCCTTGCTGCCTGCATTGTGATATTTTGTTCTCAGCGCATAGAGCTTCCTTTCCACCGACCGCAGCTCCGTGTCCATTCTCACTATCTCATAATATTCTTGGCGCGTGTCTGTGGAGCGAAACTGTGATATGTCGGTGTAGGTGAGTTCGTCGTTTACTATGAAATATATCTCGTCGGTGGCACTCTCGCGCTTCTTTGCCGCGGCTCTCAAGCCTTGCAGCCTTGCGAGAGACTGCTCGAGCTGCGTGTCATCTGTCCATGTGGCCCTGATGCTTGTGATGGATGCGAGTCGCCTGAGCTCTATCTCCTCCATCTCGTCGGCATCGTAGTTGCTGCGTGTGTCCGCAGGCACGAATGTATAGACGCATGTCGTGTCGCCTTTTTGGCGGCGTGATGACACGAACCATGCCAGATGGTCAGCGTCAGCCACTACATAGAGCCAGTCATCGGCAGATGAGTTGAATGGCAGACCGATGTTTTCGGGCGCGAAGAAGCGGTCTTCCTCGGCGTTGTATTTGCTCATGTAGATGTCTCTCTTGCCGAGACCGTCTTCAGACGACACCCCAGAGAAGTAGAGTGTCTGTCCGTCGGAGGCCATGTAGGGGAAACATACCGACGAAAACCTTTCGTTGATTTCTTCAAGTGGCTTTGCCTCTCCCCATCCGTCGCCGAGGCGGTCGCGCATGAAGAGCCTGGTGATGCTGTCTGCCCCCATTTCGGTGTAGTAGCAGCGGTTGCCAAATCCGTTGAGAAACACATAGCTGTCGTTGCCCGTCTCTGTGCCAAAGAAAGTGTCATAGTGAATGAACTCACCGTAGGACTTTGGCAGCGGTATTGCCTTTAGCGCATCGTCTGCCTTTGTCAGTGTGCTGTCTATGATGAACACTTGCTGGGTGTTGGGCAGCATGTCTCTGAACACTGTCCTTGCCCTTTCGGTCATTATTCCTTCGGGTTGTTCTTCGGGCGTGTTCTTTTTGGCCTCGGTCTTGGCTTTCCTGCCTTTGTTTCTTTGTGCGTAGGTGCATATAGAGGGCATAAGCAGTGTGAGCAGCAGTATTATCTTGATTTTCATGATAGGTTTTTTAAGTG
>CAMGFM010000293.1 GCA_946055365.1 uncultured Prevotella sp.
CTGACAAAAAAAAAGTTACAGTCGTCACGACTCTAATGTCCGATTGTGGTTAAAGACACATCATCATTTGTGTAAATGCTTTAGCATACAAGTGCGCCAAAGTGCCCTTTACAATTTGAATCTGTGCTTCTTGCTCGACCTGTGCGGCATGTTGTTGTCATAGGGCATTGCGTTGTCATCCGCCGTGCCGCCGTCTCCCGATGTCCGTCTTGCCGCCTTGCCCCTATATTGCATCCATCTGTTCATGACACAGTCTACATAGTCGGCGGTCTCGTGTCCCCTCATATATCCATATCTTACCACAGGGTCGTTATAATATTCAGGAGAGCTAAGTTTCAGCACATATTCCGCCACGTTTTGCCACACATATTTGTTTTTGCCGTGTTTTGCGGCAAGAGCCATTGCGTCCCTTATATGCAGAGTGCCTCCATTATAGCCAGCGAGCATGAACTTGATGCGTTCGTGAGGGTTTCTCACGTCGGCAAACGACGCGTTGAGTCTGGCCAGATACCTCACGGCAGCCTCGATGTTGTCCTCTGGATTGAACACGTTGTCAACGTCCAGTCCCAGCTGCCTTGCTGTGGATGGCATTATCTGCATGAGTCCCTGCGCACCTGCCCATGACACGGCGTTAGGGTCAAATGCCGACTCCTGATAGCACTGTGCCGCAAGCAGACGCCAGTCCCATCTGATGCTTCTTGAGTGTCTAATGAATAAATGGTCGTAGGCAGAGATGATGCCTTTGCTCTTGTTGAGCATCGGGGCGGACGTGCGCCTGCCCGTCTGCGTCTGGCGGTATATCTTGCTTTCCTCTTTTCTCACGTCAGCCACAAGTCCTGCGTCATACCATTCATTTACAGCCGCCGCAAGCTCACCGTTGTTTTTGTCTACAGCCCATGCCGTGCCGGCAGAGTCCACCGCCATGCCGCATGGTATAGTGTTGGCGGCATGTCTTTTCATTTGAAAGACTATTATGTCAGCCTCTCCGCGGTGCAGTCTGTCCAGCATCTCCTTGTCCGATGAGCATGTCTCCACCCTCAGAGATACCCCAAGGTGCTGTGCGAGCTTTTCGCACAGCATGAACTGTGTGCCGAAGCCTCGCCCGTGATATTCAAAATAGGTGTCAGGCCCCGTTTTTGTCAGCATAATGAGTTCGCCACTGTAGAGTATGTCGTTCAGCGTGAACCTGTCTGCCGCTGTCGTGTCGGCAGACAGGGCGTTATCCGCCCATGACGCATCATCTTTCTGCCGCTTGTCATTGCCACATGCCGTGAGCGTCATGGCCATACATATCAGGCAAGGAGCCAAGACATTTATGTTCATAATATATCTCATCTGTTGATTGTCGGACATGTGCCTGCCATAATGGCATATCCAGTCCTCTGTGTTGTCTTTATTTTATGTGTGAATGTCCTGAGAAGTGTCTGCAAAGGCACCCGTGATGGCCTGTCGTAGGCAAGCGCATACAAAAAGGACAGGAGATGAATACTGCATTAATTCACTTCCTGTCCGTAAGATGTCTTGCTGTATGAGTCACTATGGATGTGGGCGGCGTCGCAATCGTGCAGTGTCACCAGCCTAAACACCCTTATAGAAAGACATACATGGCGTGTCTGCCTCCTTATCCTATACGAGATACTGTGAGCTGATGCTCTCGTTTGAAATGACGCGGCGTATTGTCTCTGCAAACATGTCGGCTACAGAGAGCTGTTTTACCTTTGCACAGGCGGCAGTGTAGGGGATGGAGTCTGTAAACACTATCTCCTCCAGTGCGCTGTTCTGCACACGGTCAGAAGCAGGGCCGCTCATCACGCAGTGAGATGCGCATGCACGCACGCTCAGTGCGCCTGCTGCCTTCATCACGTCGGCAGCCTTTGTGATTGTACCTGCCGTGTCCACCATGTCGTCAACGATTACGACGTTCTTGCCTGCCACTTCGCCGATAATCTGGATGCTCTCTACCACATTGGCACGTGCGCGTGTCTTGTTGCAGAGTACGAGCGGACAGCCGAGATATTTGGCAAATGTGCTTGCGCGCTTTGAACCGCCCACGTCGGGAGAGGCTATCACGAGATCCTTGATGCGCAGGCTCTGCAGGTAGGGCAGTATCACGCCAGAGGCATACAGATGGTCTACAGGCACGTTAAAGAAGCCCTGTATTTGGTCGGCGTGCAGATCCATGGTGATAAGACGGTCGATGCCGGCTGCGCTGAGCAGGTCTGCCACAAGCTTTGCGCCGATGCTCACCCTTGGCTTGTCCTTGCGGTCCTGACGGGCCCATCCGAAATAGGGTATAACAGCAATAATCTGACGCGCAGAAGCACGCTTTGCAGCGTCAATCATCAGGAGTAGCTCCATGAGATTGTCTGAGTTGGGGAATGTACTCTGTACGAGGAAAACGTCACGTCCTCGGATTGATTCCTCATAGGACACGGCAAACTCACCATCGGAGAACTTTGTCACGACAAGGTTGCCTAATGGGCAGCCCAAGCTTGCGCAGATTTTTTC